>NZ_JNJY01000009.1 GCF_000701825.1 Mycoplasma collis ATCC 35278 | reverse complement strand
CTTCAATAGTACAAGAAATTAATAATACTTTTCAAGTTAAATTACTTCTTAATTATCCTGTAGAAGAAAAAGAAAATATTGAAGATGATGTAAAATTTTTTCAAGAAAAAAACACAAAATTTAAAGATAAAATAATTCAAAAATTTAATTTTATAAAAAATATTGAAATTAGTGATCTTTCACCGATAATATGATTATATTTTAATAATGAAGATGAAAAACAAAAATTTATTAATGAAATTTTTAATGATGAAGATTTTTATCAAATAATCGATCTAGAATATAACCCACATGTTGTTAAAAATAATGTTTTAAATAATAATGACGCTACTAATTATTATGAAAATTCATGAAATTCTTATCCAACTAAAATATATAAAGATAATTTAAATATTATTAATTTTAATAATTCAGATATTAAATCTTGATACCCACAAAGCAAAATTGGAATTTTGGAAGCTGGAGCTTCAAATCCGCAGACTAAAAAAAGATTTTATCAAGGGGTTATTGATGAAACAATAAGTAAAAAAGTATTTAAAGATTTTAAAATAAGTAAAGATGGTGATTTACCACCTAGTTTTCATGCTGGGATGGTTGCTGGAATAGCAGCAGGTAAAGATGGTGTTGATACTAATGCAATTGTTTATTCTGCAGCATTTTGAGATAATTCTAAATGACAAAAGCAAATAGAATGAATGGTAATTGAAAATAACGTTAGAGTTATAAATCATAGTTATGGAGCGCCAGAACACTATGACAAAGAATATAATGAACAAGCATATTTTCTAGATTATATTGCTAGAAAATATGGGGTAATAAACGTTTTTTCTGCAGGCAATAATCATAACAATTCAAACAAAAATGCAAATAAATTTATTGATGATAAAAAAATTTCATTCAACTCAATTGTTGTAGGGGCTCTTAGTGATTATAGTACAAAAAATAATTATTGAATATCAAGTTATTCTAATAGAACTTTAGAAGATAAATTTAATGACTTACCAAAACCATTAGTAGTGGCTCCAGCCTTTTTCAAATATAAAAATCGCTTAAATAATGAAGCTCAAGGACATGGAACAAGCTATGCTGCACCAATGGTAACTGGCGCAATTAGCGTTTTACTAAAAGAAAAAAGTTCATTAAATTATGATTGAAAAAGAGTGCCCGCTATTAAAGCTATTTTAGCCGCTTCTTCCAAATTAAAACCAAATGATAGAAATTTAGAAATAAAATCTAATGGTCTTAGTAAAGTTTATGGCTCAGGTTTAATCGATTATGAAAGAATGAAAATTGCTGCAGATAATTTAAAAACTATTAGTGTAGGAAGAGAAAAAGAAAACGAATATATTTTTGAAAGTCATGATTTATATTTAACTAGAGGCGAAAATATAAAAATTGCTTCTGCATGAATGAATAATGGCGGAATTTTAAGAGATAAAGAAAATAGACCTATTCTTAATTATAACTGATGAGATTTTTTAAATCCAATTGGACTAATTTCTAAAACAATAGGAAAAATTCCTGGAGAAGTAAAATGAAATCTTGAACATAATAATGAAGAATGATTAAAAAAAGGTGAAACTGAAAAAAGACAAAATAATAAATTTTTTACAGATTTTGATTTATATTTAGAAAAATGAAATGGCTATTCATGAGAAGTGATTAAATCAGTGACCGTTGTAAACAGTAATGTTGAAGTGATTGATTATAACATTAATGAAACTGGAAAGTACAGAATAAGAGTTAAAAAATATTCAAACATTTTTGAAAATTCCATAAACGATGTTTTGGGTGTCACATATGTTAAAAATTAAAAAAATTTTACTTAAATTATTATCATTTTTAGGACTTTGTAGTGTTTTTGGCTTAAATTCTTGTTCTTGATTGTATAATCAAAAATTTTTTAGAAATATAAAAGATCCATATGAAAAAGGTAGAATTGAAACTAGTAAAATAGGTGCTTGAATTAATAAAAGTAATAGTGATAACTTTATTTTTTATGTTAACTATCGTGAATTGATGTTAGAAAATGAAAGAAAAAATAATAAATCTGTTTTACACGAAGATGAAGTTTATGAAAAAATATTTAACGAACAAAAAAATGCAAACTCTTCTCATAAAATTTCTAAAGTAATAAGTACAGTTGAGGAGTTTGAAAGAATTTTTGGAAAAAATGGAAAAATACTTTTTAATCTTATTGAAGATGGTTATTTTTCAAAAAAAAATAAAATTTTTAATTTTTGAAATAAAAATGATATTTCTAAAAATCAAGGAATTACATTAGAACAATTAAATATTTTTTTTAAAAAAAATAATATTTTTCTTTATCAAACAAAAGATAGAGAATCAAAAAGTTATATATTTATTGAAAAAAATGATGAAAAAAAAATGATAGATGTAAAATATTTCACGCTTTCACCAAGAAGTTATATAAAATATTATTCAGTAGCTACTGATGATGTAAAGGATGATCTTTATGGTTTTATGCCTTTTTCTAATGAATATACAATAATTGAGAAAAAAATTTCTTCCGATCAAGAGCATGATAAGTTAATTGAAAAAATTTTAAAATTAGTAAAAAATCATAATTTAAAATTTTAAAAATACTGAAAAAATTCAATTATTTAATACTTTTATTATAAAAACACAAGTCATGGCTTAACTTGTGTTTTTAAATTCTAATTATAATCACCTTTTATTTAATGCTTGTAAATTTAATAAAATTTAATTGGAAGAACTTTTCATATACAAAAAAATTATAAATTTAATAAATTTAACATTATTTTTTCAATTTATAAATAATCTAAATTTTTATGTTTCCTAACTTTTTGTTAATTAAATTTTTTAATATTTTATTTTTAATACAAAAAAAACAAACCAAATAGCTAGTTTTACAAATAAGATCCTGTACTTCGTTAGCTTTCAACTACACACTCAATACTATTGTAGTGTTTCAGATGCCCATAACATATAATTATCAATATGTACTAAAAATTTATAATATAAAAAAATTATATTTTTATTAATTATAAATTTATCATTAACAATATTTGTTTTATAACAAAATGAACAAAAATGACTTTAATTTCGTTTTTTTGTGAAACATTTTGTATAAGTGGTTTACAAACACATCGCAAGCTTTTATAAACGATTTTTTTTAAATTTCAATATCTTAAATTAATATTTAATTTATTTGTAAAAAATATAGAGTGATTTAAATCATAATTAACTTCATGAATTAACTCGGCCTTATTCAATCTTTTATAACATAGTAAGCATTATTTTTAATAATTTGATTATTAATATTAATAATGATAAATGTATCTATAAAAAAGTATTTTTTTTATTAAAACAGAAATTTTCTATTTTTTTTAATTAAAATTTTAATTAAGAAATTTTTATATCTTATTATATCTTTTTTATTCTGATTAATAATTTTAAATTTTTTAAATTCTAAAATTATATCAATTGAAAAATCTTTTGCCGTTAATTTTAATAATCTCTTCGATTTTTTAAGTTTAAATTCAAACCTTTTAATTCGTTTTTAGAATTAAGTTTAAGTTTATTTTTAATTTTTTTTCTATTTTTAAATATTTAATTTTAGATTTTTGCATATTATTAATTCCATTAACAAAAAAATATCCCCATATATATAAAATAAATTTTTATTCTCTTGATGTAAACATCTAAATCATCAATAAAAAAAATAATTATTTGTTTTTTTAAAGAGAATCATTACAAACATATTAATTTATTTTATTGAATAAATTCTATATTCAAAATTTGAAAACATAGTTTATTCAACAAATTTTAAAGTGATAGTGTGTAAATGCAAAAATAAAAAAGACAACTATAAAAGTTGCACTTAAAAATTTATTTTATAATGAATAACAACATTAATATTATTCACTTCTTTATTTTTCTTATAAATCTAAAAATTCTTTTAAATATTTTAAAAATAAATCAAATTGTCAATCACTAATGTTATGATCAGCTTCTGGTATTACAATTATTTTAGCTTGTGGAACATTTGTTTCAAAATATTTTTTTATATTTTTTTGATCGATTATATTATCTTTTTCCCCAAACATAACTCATGTATATCTTGAAGGCAAAACTTTCATAGCTTCATGAACTTTGTTTAAAATATCTTTATCATATACCGCTTTAGCCAAGTTTTTAACTCCTTTAGCTTGTAAATTATTAGATTTTATCATTTTAATTCAATTTTCTCTTCTTGTCATAAATTCGGGGTTATTAAATTTTGTTTCTTCAACTTTATAATATGTTTGTGCAGCATATATTTTATATTCTTCAATTGAAGTAGAAAAGAATATTTTTTCTAATCTATCTTTAATATTGCTGGTTGTTAAATTAACAGGAGCAGTAAGTAAAACTTTATTAAAAATTTCTGGTTGAGTTTTATAAACTAAAGAAACAATAGCTCCTCCAAGAGATTGTCCAATAAGTGTAATATTTTTAAGTTGCTTTTGTTTGATAAATTCAATAATTAACTCAGCATATAAAAAAATATCATAATCTTGTTCAGAATAAGCAACAGTTTCCCCATAACCAGGATAATCTAAACTGTAAAAATCATATTCAGGAAAATGCTTAATTATTTCATTATAATCATTCATTGAACCTGCATATCCTGTACTATAAATGATTGTTCCTTTAGGATTTGAACTTTTTTGTTCAATATAATTTATTTCATATTTAAAAAGCTTAATTTTTTTCATTTTTTTCCTTATTTTTTTTGTTAATTATAATTTAATTAATAAAAAAAATTATTTTACTAATAAAAAATATCAATATAATAATCTTTTCATTTTTCAAATTAAAAAAAATTTCAAAATATTATGAATTTTTATATTTGTTAATGGTTTGCTTTATTTGCTCTACTTTATCTAATTTTTCTCAACTAAATTCATAATCATTTGTCCCAAAATGTCCAAAAATTGATGTTTTTCTATAAACTGGCTCTTTAAGATTTAAAGCATTAATTATTCCTAATGGGGATAAATCAAAAATTTCACTTATAGTTTTTAATATAGCTTGTTCTGAAAATTTAGAACTATTAAAAGTATTAACACTTAATGAAATAGGTTCTGCTATTCCTATTCCATAAGATAGTTGAACTTCAATTTTATCTGCAATATTAGCTGCTACTAAATTTTTAGCAACTCATCTTGCAGCATAAGCAGCACTACGATCTACTTTAGTATAATCTTTACCACTATAAGCTCCACCCCCATGTTTTGCATATCCACCATATGAATCAACTATAATTTTTCTACCAGTTAAACCAGTATCACCAATTGGACCACCAATTGTAAATTTACCTGATGGATTAATTAAAATTTTAAAGTCTTGATTTAAGTTATATTTTTCAACAACTTTAGTAATTATTTCTTCTTTTATAAATTTCTCAAATAATTCTTTATTATATTTTTCAGTGTGCTGAATTGACATTAAAATAGTGTCAATTTTAGGTTGTTCGGTATAATCGATTGTAACTTGACTTTTCATATCATATTTAGCTCATTTGAATTTTTTATTTTGAATTAATTCATCAGCTTTTTTTACTAAATCAGTAGTTATAGCATAAGCTAAAGGCATATAATTTTCAGTTTCATTAGTTGCAAAACCAAAAATTATTCCTTGATCTCCTGCCCCAATAATTTTATTTCTTTTATCAACGCTTTGGTTAATTTCAATACTTTGTGTATTTATATTAGAAATAATTGTAAAATCGTTTTCATTGTAGCCAATTTTTTTTACAACTTTTCAAGCTTCTTTAACAACATCAACATAAGCTTTAGTTTTTATCTCTCCAGCTATTATTATTAATCTGTTTGAAGCCATAACTTCACACGCAACTCTAGAATCAGGATCTTTTTTTAAAAATGCATCTAATATTCTATCACTAATTTGATCACAAATTTTATCTGGATGCCCTCTTCCAACACTTTCTGATGTAAATAATTTTTTCATTTCTTTTCCTCTCTTTTTTAAATAAAAAAATAACGTTATGCTTTTGAACTGAATATTATTTTTTTATTTCCCCTATGTAATAATCTTTCATTTTGTCGTAAACTTCATAATAAGCATGCTTATTAAATAAATTTGTTATATAAATATAATTTTCTAATTTTTTACTGCTTAGATTTAAATAATCAATCACTTCTTGTTTTGATAATTTAGAAAATTTTAAAAAACTAGAAATGTCAAAATATTTTGAACCTTTTCTAATTCATTCATAGTCGATTAAAACAATTTCATTATTATTTGTTTTAATAATATTTTTGGGTCTTATATCACCATGAATGGTATGAGTAAAATCATTTTTATATTTTTTAATTAATTTTATATATTTTAGATCATCAATTTTATAATAAAATCAATTAATTTTTGAAAATTTTTCTTTGTTTTTCCAGAGTTTTTTCATTTTATCTAAAATTTTATAAGAATCTTCTTTGGTTAAAGAATCGATTTGTAAAATATCGCCATCATATCATTTTTTAATTAAAATTTTATCTGTAAAGTAAAAATAATCTTTATTTTTTTTAATAAAGTTTATTTCATCTTGATGTTTGGCAATTTCGTTAATTGCAACTCTTATTTGAACTTTAATATTTTCATAATAAGCAGTATAAGTTTCATTATGAAAACCTTTATAATAAAGATTTATATCTTTTAATTTTTCTCGTAGCTTTTCTGGCAATTCATTCAAAAAATTCATTCTTCTTCCTTTACCCAAATTTAAATTAAATTATAACTATATTTTAACGAATTAATTATTAAATTATTTTTTTAGTTTTTAAAATAAATTAGTTTTAATAAGTATAATTAAAAAGCATTATGAAAACTAAAAACACTAAAAATGATTTAATAGTAAAACCTTTTTTAAAGTGAGTAGGGGGCAAGGGTCAACTTTTAAAAGAAATAAGTCAATTTTATCCTTTTGAAAATAAAAATATTTATAAATATTGTGAACCTTTTGTTGGTGGAGGGGCTGTTCTTTTTGATATCTTAACAAAATATAAATTAAAAGAAATTTATATAAGTGATTTAAATAAAAATTTAATTAATTCTTATCTTATAATTAAAAATCATGTTCATAAATTAATTAATATTTTAAAAAAAATGGAAAGTGATTTTTTAAATTTAAATAATTTAGAAAGAAAAGAATTTTATTTAAATAAAAGAAAAGAATTTAATAGTTTAATAAAACTAAATACTATAAATAAAAAAATTTTTAAAGCAGCATTATTAATATTTTTGAATAAAACTTGTTTTAATGGCCTCTATAGAGTAAATAAAAACAATGAATTTAATGTTCCAATGGGAACGTATAATAATCCATTAATTTGCGATGAAGAAAATTTATTAAATATTTCTAAAAAATTAAAAAATATTAAAATAATTTTTGCTGATTACAAAAAAACAATAAATTTTATTGACGAAAATACTTTTGTCTATTTAGATCCTCCTTATAGACCTATTACAAAATCTTCCAGTTTTGTAGAATATACAATTGATAAATTTGATGATGAAAATCAAAAAGAATTAGCTGATTTTATTAACGAAATAAATAAAAAAAATTGTTTATTTTTAATGAGTAATTCAGATCCTAAAAATTATAATTCAAACGATAATTTTTTTGATGATTTATATAAAGAATTTCATATTAAAAGAATAAATGCTAAAAGATCTATAAGTTCAAACCCTGAAACTAGAAAAGAAATAAAGGAATTATTAATTTTTAATTTTAAAAATGAAGTCAAATTTTAATGATTGAATTAAAACTTTTAAAGCAAATATAAGTGATTATAAATTTTATGTTAATTTTGAGAAAGTATTAAATAATGTTGAAAAAATAAAATTAGAATTAAACATTTTAAATAGTTTAATTTATTCAAAGAATATCGAAAATGATTTTATTAAAATTATTAAAAAATTTCCAAAAACTATAAAATGTATTCCTATTTTACTTGCAATAAGAAAAAAATATATATTTTTAAAGGATGAAAAAATATCTTTTGATGAAAAAAATATAAATAATGATAAATGGATATATAAAATAATGAATTTAATGAGAAAAAGCTCTTTATTTACACTGCTTTCAGAAGGTAAAATAAAAAATTTAATCGATTATGCAATAGGAATAGAAGTTGGTTTAGATTCTAATGCAAGAAAAAATAGAACTGGTAAATTAATGCAAGAATTAGTTGAAAGTTTTATTTTAAAATCTAAATTTAAATTCGAATATGGGAAAACATATTTTAAAGAAATAAATTTAAATCAAATTTTTAAATTATTCAACATTAATAATTTAAAAAAAATATCTGAAAATAATGTTCAAAAAAAATTTGATTTTGTAATTAAAAATAAAGAAAATATTTATTTAATTGAAACAAATTTTTATTCTTCCCCTGGAAGTAAATTAAATGAAATTGCTAGAAGTTATATGTTTTTAAATTCTAAATTAAAGCAAATAAAAAATTTTTATTTTATTTGAATAACTGATGGTTTGGGTTGATTTTTTTCAAAAAATAATTTAAAAAAAGCTTTTTATTCAATTGATAATATTTGAAATATAAATGATTTAGAAAACCAAATTTTAGATAAAACAATAAAGTAATTTTTTTAACTTATTTTTTTACATAAAAATGTTATAATTCAAAAGCAATATTTTATTGCCTTAAAGTGGGAGAAAAATCGTTAAACCACTAAGAGATTTTAATTAAAAAGAAAGGATGCTCGAATATGGCAAAAGAAATAGTACGTGTTGCTAAATTGCAATTTAATGCAGGACAAGCTAAACCAGGACCTGCTCTAGCGGGTTTAGGTATTGTTATGCCTGAATTTACAAGACAATTTAACGACCAAACTAGAGATAGAGGTTCTGAACCAGTACCTGTAGCTATTACAATTTACAAAGATAAATCATTTGATTTTAAATTATTTACTTCACCAGCTTCATATATGATTAAAAAGGCTGCGAAATTAGAATCTGGTTCATCAAATTCAAAAACAAAAATTGTTGCAACTTTAACTTTAGAACAATTAAGAGAAATTGCAGAATATAAACTACCAGATTTAAACACTGATTCAATTGACAAAGCAATGAAAATCATTGCTGGAACAGCGAAAAATATGGGTGTTTTAGTTGAAGGATGAGATGATATTGTAGCCGCTGAAAAAGAAGCTAAAAGAAAAATGATTGAAAATGCTAAATCCGAAAAATTAGCTGCTAAATTAAAAGAAGATGAAAAATTAGCTAATGAAAATAAAGAATTTGTTGAAGCTGAAGTAATAACTAAAAAAGTAGAAAGAAGTGAAGAATAATATGAAAAAAATTGGAAAAAGACTTCAAGCTGCTAGAACTTTAGTTGATAAAACAAAATTATATACATTAGAAGAAGCTATTGAATTAGCTAAAAGAACTTCATATGCAAAATTTGATGCTTCTATAGATTTAGCTATTAAATTAAATCTTGACACAAGAAAAGCAGATCAACAATTAAGAGGAGCTATTGTTTTACCTAATGGAACTGGAAAAAGTATTAAAGTTTTAGTCGCTTCTGACGACGTGGAAATTCAAAAATCTTCAAAAGAAGCTGGAGCTGACTTAGTTTATAGTTCTGGTGAATTAGAAGAAACATTAAAAGCAGATAAGTTTGATTTTGATGTAATTGTTGTTGATCCAAAAATGATGGTTATATTAGGAAAATATGGTAAAAAATTAGGGCCAAAAGGACTTATGCCCAATCCTAAAACAGGAACAGTAACTCCAAACCCTGCAAAAGCAGTTAGTGAACTTAAAAAAGGAAAAGCTAATTATAGAGCTGATAAATCTGGAATTGTTCATTCATTAATTGGAAAAGCTTCAATGTCAACTCCTGCATTAGTTGAAAATGCTCAGACTTTAATTAATGTTATTAAAAAATTAAAACCAAGTGTTGTTAAAGGTGCATACATTTTAAATCTAACAGTTTCCGCATCAATGGGACCTTCTGTTAAAATTAAATTCGATTAATATTTTAAAAAATGGATAATCAGAAAAAACAAAGTTTATATTTTTATTTAGATGATTCGGGTGTTTTACACAAGAATAGCAAAGATAATTATTTTGTTTATGCTGGTTATCTTTTTCTTTCGCGAGAAAAAGTTCAACAAGCTAAAAATATTTATGTTACTAATGAAAAACAAATAAAAAATAATTATCCTTTAGCAAAAGAAATAAAAGCATCTATTGTCAAACCTAAACATAAAAAATTCTTAAGTCAAATTTTAAAAGAAAAAGAATTTTATAAAATTGCAATTATTGTAGATTTTAGAAAATTTACTTCAGTTGATATTTTAGATAAAGCATCTATTAATAGATTTAAAGATTATATTATTAAAATTTTAATTAAAAATACTGTTAAAAAGTTAATGAAATTAAAACTAATATCAGATAAATTATTTTCAATTTTAAACATTAATATTGATAATCAATCAATAAAATCAAACGGTTATTACGAATTAAATGATTTAATTTTAGCTGAATTATCAGGTACTTTTTCAACTAATTTTAATTTTCCCATTTTAAAAAAAGATAAAATTAGTTTAAATTTATGATATCAAGATTCTGAACGCAACATTTTAATTAGAGCTTCCGATTTTATTGCAAATACCTTAAGACATTACATTAATGAAAAGAAATTTGTTAAAATCACTTCACAAAATTTTTTTATTTGTAATTTCGTGACAATTGTTGATGGAGAATTTTACATTAAATCATTGACTAAAACATAAAATATGTTATAATGAAATTACAGGTGAGAAATCATACTGTTGCAACAATCATTTTGTCGTATAAATACTAACTGTGATATTAAGCACAGGGCTTTGATTGGGAATGAGCAAAAGCTCATTTTTTTTATTTTTTTTAAATAAAAAAAATTAAGAACAGCTCACCATTCTTAACGAATTAACCTATGGAATAATGCTTTTTGCATCGGAAATATTATCGTATGAAGTATTTAACTTCGATAATCCTTTTGTTTTAAAAAGATTCTTTTATATTATACATTATTTTATTAAAAATAAATAAAAAAATGTTAAAATTTTACTTATGAATTTAATGAAAAAAGTTAAACAATTTATAATTATTCATTTTCCAGAAAATAAAAAAAAATGAAAATTATATTTTTTTTATTCACTACCAATTATTTTAACTGGTATTTTTTTCTCATTAAATAATTTTGTTGATAATTTCATGGTTACAACAATTCCTAAAGGCGTAGATTCTTTATCATATGCAAATGCATGAACAGGAATAGTAAGTGCGCTTTTAGCCGGTGTAATGATTATTACAAGTGTTTTTATCGGCCAATATTTTGGTACATTTAATTATCACAAAATAAGGCAAGTGACAAGAATAAGAGTTATTTTTATTTTTTCGTTTACTATATTTTTCGCCATTTTTTCATGGGTTATTCCTGAAAAAATGATAAAAGTATTTTATACTGATGAGAATATAAATGAACTAACATTAAAACAATCTGTTGAATATTTAAGGTTGATTGTTATAACTTGAATTATTTATATTTGAACAGCTCCAATGAGTTCATTGCTTACCGAAACAGGATATGGTAAAGAAGCGTTTATTTCTTCAATTGGATCATTATTTTTAAACATTGTTTTAAACATTTTGTTTATATATATCTTAGATTTAGGAGTAAAGGGAGCTGCATATGCTTCGATAGCTGCAAGAATTTTTGGAATTTTTGGCGATACTTTTTTCGTTTATTTAAAAATTAGAAAATGTTTAATTAGTCCTTTTAGTATTTTTAGAATTAAAAAAGATGTTTGAAAAAAGATTTTAGTCAGAACACATAGTGCCGCAATATTATCAATTAATATTATTTTAATAATAATTAGAGATCGTTTTTATAATTTAATGTATCCAGAAGGATCGATAGGCTCTAGTGAATATAAAATTGGAGCAGCTTCTATTTTAGGACTAACTATTGCGATTAGTACTGTATTTAACCAAATAGGTGGTGTCCTGGGGGCGAATGTAGCTATATTTGTAAGTAGTTACTTAGGAAAAAAAGAATTTGAAACAGCAAAAAAACAAGCTAATGAACTTAAAGGCTTTCACTTTGTTTTATCAGTTTTTTTTGGTGCTGTTTTAGCTTTATTTGCTCTTGTAATTCCGCATATTACATACTTTGCTGATAAAATACCGCAAAATGGGAAACAATTATATCTTTATGAATTGCAACAGACAGTTTTAGTAATAGCATTTTTTAACCCTATTTGAATATGATATGGCACTTCAGCGAGATTAATTTCTTCAGGTGGAAGAACTAATATTGTTCCAATTATTGATTTTATTTTAGAAGTTAGTTCTATTTTATGATTAGTTATTTTAACTTATGTAGTCAAACCTAAAGAACATGGTATCACTTTATTTCAAACATATTGAATTTTCTTTACAATTGATATTTTAAAATTTTTTGTTTATGAAATAACTTATATTATCACTGACTGAGCTAGACATATCGATGATGAGAAAAGTCGCTTTAAGCTTTGAGAGAAAAATGTCAGCTAAAGTTATAAATGGCATTGTTATTTCGAATATGAATTATAGTGATAATAGCTCTATTGTAAAGATTATTAGCGAAAATAGAATTATTACTTTTTTAGCACAAGGTACAAACAAACCTTTAAGTAAAAATAGAACTAGTTTGTTTTTATTTACTTACGGAGAGTATGAAATTTTTTTAGCAAGATTAAATAATAAAATCTCTAAATTAAAAAAAGGAAATATTTTTAAACAAATTAATTTTGATTTATTTTCTAATATTTTCAAAGAAATAGAAGAAATCTTATACTATTTAAAATTTGCTACTAATTCTACAAAAAAATTTTTTAATCATTTTAAAACTTTTATTGAAAATGTCACTAAATACAATTATTTTTTAGCTAAAACTTTTTTATTATTTCAAATGCTGGAACTTTTTGGCTATAAACAAACAACCGATAAATGCCTAGAGTGTTATTCTAATAAAAATCTTAAATATTTTGCCATTCACAAGGGTGGATTTGTTTGCTGAATACATTCAAAAAAAAATGAAATAAAACCTATTAATGAATTAAAAACGTTTTATTATTTAGGTTTTGATATTACTATATATTTACAATTTGCCGATCCAAGTGCAAACTTGAATATTTATAAAGAAATTAAACAGTTTTTAAACGAAAATTTAATTAGTAAAAAAATCTAAAAAGTTTTAAGCTTTTTAGATTTTTCTCTTTTTATTATTTTTTTTATAAAAACTATATTTTATATATTTTTAGCTAATTCTACTAAAGATTTAACTAAAGGAGCCATTGGTGTTTCATTTACATCAGCTGTACCAGCTATATCAAGGTGCATAAATTTAGTTTTTTCAGTAAATTCTTTTAAAAACATAGCAGCTGAAATTGAACCTCCAAGTCCTGATAAATCAGTGTTTTTTAAATCTGCTACATTTGATTTTGAAATATTTTTTGCAAAATCTTTATGTAGAGGCATTCTTCAAACTAATTCATTTTGTACTTTAGATGAAGCTTCTAATTTAGTTCATAAGCTATCTGAGTTTGAAAATACTCCAGTAAATGTATTTCCTAAAGCTGATAAAATAGCTCCTGTTAGTGTTGCGATTGTAATAACATTTGTAGCATTTAATTTTCTAATTGCATAAGTTATTCCATCAGCTAATACTAATCTACCTTCAGCGTCTGTATTATTAATTTCAACAGTTTTACCATTCATAGATTTTCATACTGCATCAGGTAAGTTTGCATCACCATTAACTCTATTATCGGTAATTGCTAAAACAGCTGAAAAATTTGCTTTAATATTTAAATCAGCTATAGCTTTAATTGTTAAAGCTCCAATAGCTGAACCTGACATATCATATTTCATTCCATTCATATGTCTTCCAGTTTTAATATTATAACCTCCAGAGTCGAAAGTTATTCCTTTCCCTACTAAAACTGTTTTGGTTTTATTTTCAGGATTACCATTGTATTCTAAAACAACAACTCTAGGTTCGAACATTGACCCTTTATTAACTGAAAGTAATAAATTCATTTCTAATTTTTGAATTTCTTTTTTTGTTAAAATAGAAATTTTTATTTTTTTATTTTCAGATACTTTTTCTTTTATTGTGTCAGCTAATCATTCAGAATTACAAATATTTGGTGGGGTAGTTTGTAAATTTCTGGCAAAATTAACTGCGTCCATCAATGTTGCGGATTCATTAATTAAATCATTTAATTCATCTTTTTTGTTATAAACAATTGTTAGATTTTTTTCTTCTTTTTCTTTAGTGGTTTTTAAACTAAAAATTTTAGCTTTATTAAATAAATTAGCTTCATAAACAATTTTTACAAATTCTTTAGCACTAACTGTCTCATTAATAAACGATTCTAAATCTAACTCATAACTTCTTTGAAGAGTATTTAATTTTTGACTTAATTCTTTAACTAAGTCTAGGTTGTAATCTTTTTCTTTTCCTAAATAAATATATGCTTTATTTTCATTTAAAAATTCTGTTATAACAAATTTTTCCTGAATCATATTTTCTGGAATATCGCACTCTTTGAATTTAGCAGATAAAATAATGCTTGAGTTTGAAAATTTTTTTGTAAATTTAATCATATTTTTTTCTTTCTACACTTTTTTATTTTTTTAACATAATTATAAATATTTTTTAAAATTTAAACTCTAAAAAATTAATATTTTTATTTTTAAGAGTTCATTTTTTTTCATAACCTGTCATAATATTATTTTCAACATATTCACTATTATGTAAATCATTAGTTTTTTTAATAATTTTAGCACCAAAATCATTTAGTGATTCAATAGTAAATTCAAATAGTTTATCATTGTCTGTTTTAAATTTTACAACACCATCAAAATTTAAAATTTTTTTGTAAATTTCTAAAAAGCTTTTATATGTTAATCTTCTTTTAAAATGTTTTTTCTTTGGCCATGGATCGGAAAACGTTAGTCAAATAAGCTTATTTTTCCCTTTTATTAAATTTAGCAAATCTTTAACATCACAAACAATAATTTTAAAGTTTGTTAAATTATATTTTTTTGCAAGTTTAATTGCTCTTGATGCTGCTGTAGGATATCTTTCAACTCCAATATATTTTATATTAGGATTATTAAACGCAAGTTGTGTTATCATCTCACCTTTTCCCATCCCTATTTCAATAACAGTATTTTCATCAATTAATAAGGGAAAATTTTCAACTAAAAATCCACTATTTTTTAACTGATTTAAAGCATCGGAATTATTTCTTAATCTCATAATAAAATAAATGATACTATTTTATTAAAAAATGTAATAAAATTATTTATGTTTTAACTAAAACAAATTTTAGTAAAAAATAAAATAAAAATTTTTATTAATTAATATTTTATTCATAAAAATGAATAAATTTATAAAAATTTAATAGTATATTTTGAATTTGAATGATTTAATTATTTCTTTTTCAAAACTTATAAAAAAAATAATTTTTTAAATCTAATTAAATGATAATAAATTTATAGTTTTAATAAACTATTAAATAAATTAGATAATGTTTTTTTGATAACTAAGTAAATTATATTAATAATTTTCTAAAGATTCTTTTCAATAATAAGCAATAATAAAAAAAAGGACAAAATGGAAGTTTATAAATTAGAAAAATATTTAAATATCCAAGCATATAAATATAACGGTAAATTATATAGACAATGAAATGGAGCTAAAATTTTAGATAATAATAAAGATTTTTTTGTTGTTTATATGAATAACAAAACAAAAGTTAAAGAAATAAAGAATCGTAAGTGAAATATTAAAAATGACACAATATGATTTTTTCATAAGAAAAATTTTTATAATATTATGATTACAATTGAAAATAATAAACATTATATTTATATTAATTTAGCTTCACCATTTTTTATGGAAAGTAACACTATAAAATATATAGATTTTGATTTAGATGTTAAAGTTTATCATGGGAAAAATATCAATATTATTGATAAAAATGAATTTATAAATAATATTAAAAAAATGGAATATCCTGAAAAATTAACAAATTTAATATATCATGAATTAACATCAATAGTGGATCTTTATTATAAATCAGAATCTTTTTTTGATAAAAAATTCTTAAACAAATATATAAAAAAAATAAAATCATAATTTAAATAAAATAAAAACACAACTAATGATGAGAGTTGTGTTTTTTAAAATTAAATTATTTTTCTGAACTAGCGAGAGAATTTTTGTTAACAAATAAATCTAATCTAGAAATTTTTCTTGAACCATTATTTCTATGTAAAACTCCTTTAGAAACGGCTGTGTTCACTTCTTTGTGAGCTTTAAAAACTAATTCTTTATAATTTTCTTTATTTTCAATAACAGCTATTTTAGCTTTTTTTATTGCTTTTCTTAATCTTGATTTAATTGCTGCGTTTCTTACTCTAGATTTCTCATTTGTTTTAATTCTTTTAATTTTGGATTTTATATTTGCCATTTTACCATCCTTTTCATTTTACTAGTTCTAAATAATATATAAATTTATATATTATATTTATAAGTAATAATTATTTTTTTTATTTAAAATTCAAAATAAGCATATTAATTTTAACACAAAATTATTTTTTTAATTAAATTTAATTTATTTTTAAAAATTGTTTAATAAAAAAATAATACTTTTGTTTATAATTTAGATTATGAAATTTAGATATAAGTTTTTTAACTTAACCGTTGCTTTGGTAACTCTTGGAATTTTATTTTTAATAGTATCATTACTTTTAATTTTATTTAGCCCAAACATAAACATTTGATTTATTTATTTTTTAATTTTTTTAGATTTTGTAATTTTAAATTATTTTTTTATAAAAACAATTAAATTCTTTTTAAATAGATCAAATATTATAAATTCTTCAATATATAAATACATTAATAATATAATTGAAGAAAATAATTTAGGTTTAATTTTTTATTCAGCTAACGGTAAAATAATTTGAATTTCATCTTTTATAAAAAAAAGGTTTGGCGAAAAAATCATTGGTAAAAATATTGATTTTTTATTTAGCGATAAGAAAACTAATGATGAACAAAATATCATAAATTATGAATGAGAATACGAGCATTTAGGTTTTGAATATAGAATTAAAAAATATAGCGCTCAAAACATCATCACAGTAAGTGATATAACTATTTTGGAAAATATTTTAAAAAGCTATATCAATGAAAAAATTGTAATTGGTGAACTTGAAATTGATAATTATTATTTATTATCTACTATTATGGTTCAAGAAGATTTTTTTAAATATCAAATAACAGCAATAAATTTACTTGATGAAATTTCAAATAAAATGAATTTTTCATATAAACAATATTCTAATGGGAAATTTTTAATTATTACTAATTATGAAAATTTTTCAAAATTTAGAGCTAAAAATTTTATTGCTTTTAAAGAAATTGAAACTAAATTATCAAATTATAAATTTTCTAATCAACCAATAACTTTTTCAATCGGCTTTTCATATGGAACTAATGAAATTTTACAACTTAATCAACTAGCAAAAGATGCACTATTATTTTCTAAAACTCGTGGTGGGAATCAAGTTACTGTATTCAAATATGGTGATAAACCAATGGTTTATGGTTCTAACATGGAAATAGAACCTTCAATTAGTAGAAGTGAATTAAATTATGTAACTAGAATATTACTTAATGTTTTAAAAAAACCTGAAATAAAAAATATTATAATATATGGGCATAAATTTTCAGATTTAGATGCGCTAGGTTCTGCTTTTGGTTTGGGAACTTTTTTAGTTAATTATTTAAAACATAAATATAATTTAGAAAAAAAGTTTTATATTCAAAATACAACTTTTGATAAAACTACAGAATTATTTATCAAAAATAACAAAGAATATATTAGTGAAAAGTATTTTATCAAGCCATCACAAGCTAAAAAAATAACCGATGAAAATACTATGGTTATAATAGTTGATACAGCTGATAAAACTAGAATTGAAAATGAAGAAGCATTCAACAAAACAAAACCAGAAAATGTTTTTATTTTTGATCACCACCGAATTGGTGAACAAAAATTAGAATTTATTGCTGGAGGTAATGAATACATCGATACAACAACATCATCAACTTCAGAAATTGTAACCAATATTATTAATTTATATACAACTTCTGAAGTTAAATATATTGATAGTTTTGTGGCTCAAATGTTATTAAATGGAATTTATATGGATACTAAACAGTTTTCAAAATCCACTTCAACTAAAACATTTGAAGCAGCTTCGTTTTTAATTAATTATGGAGCGCAAAGTAAAATATCAATTGAAACGTTAAAATATAGTGAAGAAATTTTTGCAGTTATAAATAAATTAATTGCAAAATATGAAGAAGTAAAACCAGGATATTTACTAGCATATTCTAAATATGAAGCTGATATTGATGTAATATCAATGGCAGCTGATTTTATGTTAAATGTTCAAGGTAGAAAAGCTGCTATTGTAGTAGCAAAAGTAAAAAATAGTGAAAAATTTAAAATGTCAGCAAGAAGCTATGGAAATACCAATGTTCAAATTATTGCAGAAAGAGTTGGCGGAGGCGGTCATTTTGCCGCTTCTGCAGCAGAAAGCACTAATGAGACATTAGAAGTTTTTGTTGATAATATAAGACAAGCGATAGTGAGTGTGAATAATGAAAGTAATAATAATCAAAGAATTTAATAAAGAATACAAATTAAATCAAATAGTGGATGTATCAGATGGATACGCTAAAAACTTTTTAATTAAAAAGGGTTATGCATTACCAGTTAATAAAGCAACAACAATGTTGTTAGAAAAAAGAGTTGAAAAAGAAAAAATAGAGCAAGAAAATGAATTAACCAAAGCTAAAGAATTAGCTAACAAAATTAATGCAACAATCATTGAATTTAAATTAAAAGCACATAATGATGTACCACATAATTCAATAACATCAAAAAAAATTTTAAAAAAACTAGATGAATTAGAAATAAAATTACCAAAACATTCATTAGAAGAACATGTACATATTAATGAATTTGGTCTTAGATCTTTAAATATAAAATTACATAAAAATGTAACTGCACATCTTAGAATAAAGGTTATAAAAGAAGATGTCTAGGAAATTATTTTTAGCTGAAGATGTTGAAAATTCGATCATCGGTTATTTACTTTTAAATAAAGAAGATCACAATAAAATTATTCCTTTTATTGAAAAAGAAGATTTTTATTGAGCAAAAAATAAAATCATTTTCGAAGCAATGAGTGAACTATTTTTTGCTTCAAAAGAAATTGATGTCATTAGTATTCTTAATTGAATTAGTGAAAATATTAATGGCAATTATGCTCTTAGAACAAGTGATCTTACTAGTTATTTAGCTGATACACCTTTTTATTCAACACTTAAAGATATAATTAATTCACTTGTTCAAAAATCTAAATTAAGAAAAGCTAAAGTGGCAATTGATTTTGCTAATAAAGAAATTACAAAAAATGAAAATGCTGAAGCTGATGATATTTTAAATAGTTTTGAAGCTAAATTAATTGAAATTTCACGCGGAGTTGAATTAAAAGATTTTCAAGAAATGCAAAAAATCACTGATGAGATTTTAAATGATTTAATAGCAAGAAAATCGCAAAAAGATCTAAAAGGAATTTCAACAGGATTTAACTCTTTAGATCAAATAACATCTGGTCTTCAAAATGGAGATTTGATTATTTTAGCAGCTAGACCTTCAATGGGGAAAACAGCTCTAGCATTAAATTTAGCTAGAACAGCTGTAGAAAATGGCAAAGTTTGTGCCTTTTTTTCATTAGAAATGGACGCTAATCAATTAGTAACTAGAATATTATCTGCAAAAACCGGAATTGAAGGTTATTTATTTAAAAAACCTAATTTATTAGAAAATAGTGATTGAATTAATATTAATGATAATATTAAAACAATTAACGATTATAAATTGTATATAGATGATTCTGGTGGTCTTAAATTACATGAACTTGTTTGAAAAGTAAAAAAATTGCAAAACAGAATAAAAAAAATTGATTTAATAATAGTAGACTATTTACAATTAATTGATTTGGCTTCTTCAGGAGCTAATAGACAAGTAGAAGTTGCAAAAATTTCAAGAAAATTAAAGCAATTAGCGAGAGAAATCAATTGCCCATTAATAGCGCTATCACAATTATCAAGAAAAGTTGAAGAAAGGCAGGATAAAATTCCTTTAATGTCAGATTTAAGAGAATCGGGAGCAATAGAGCAAGATGCTGATATAGTAACGTTTTTACATCGTCCAAATTATTATGTGAAAAATGAACCTAAAAATGAAATCCAAGATACTAATTTAATTATAGCTAAACATCGTAATGGGGCTACAGGAGAAATAATTTTAAAATTTGATCCCAAAATTGGGTATTTTTTTGAAGAATAGGAACTTATAATGGAAATTAAAATAATAGTTTTTTCTATAATAATATTCATTTTTACAATTTTATCAGCGTTATCTTCAGCTACAGAAACATCTTTTTTATCAGTGAATCAAGCTAAAATTCAAGATTATTTTAAAGATAAAAATAATTTTAAGAAAAATAAAATTTTAGAAATGAACAAAAAATTTTCAGCCACTTTATCAACTATTTTGTTAATAAATAATATAGTAAATATAGCAGCTACAGCAGTTATGAGTGCTTTGATTGCAATTTTTAGTTTAGATAGTAATCTTGAAATAATTATCTCTACGATAATTATGACGCCTATTATCGTTTTAATTGGGGAAATTATTCCAAAAATTATAGCCAGAAAATTCCCGTTAGCATTTTTAAAAAATACATGATGAATTTTTTACTTTTTTTATTATTTATTTTGACCTTTAACATTTTTGATTTCAAAAATTTCTAAAGAAAATCCAATTACTAACACTGAAAGTGAACTTAGACATATTATTGATATTGCTAGTGAAGAAGGGGTTTTAGAAAAAGAAGAATCTATTTTAACAAAAAGAGCTCTAGATTTTGATTCATTAAAAGTAAGTAAACATTATACAAGACTTAAAAAAACAGTTTCAATTAACTATAAGGATGATTTAGAGAAAATTAAAAATATATTTTTTGAAACAGGATTTTCAAGAATTCCTATTGAAAAAAACCGAAAATTTTTAGGTATTATTTTATTAAAAGATATTTTTAATTTAAAAAATGATGCTGAATTTGATATTGACAAATTTATTGTAAAAGTCCCAACAATATCTTCTAATTCGTTATTAAAAAATGCATTAATTAAATTAAAAGAACACCAAAGTCAATTTGCTTTTGTAACTAAAAATAATGAAGATAAAAATATTATTGGTGTTCTTACTTTTGAAGATATTATTGAAGAGCTTGTAGGTGAAATATATGACGAGCATGATTTTAGAGATGAAAATGATATTTATATTATTGACAGCAATAAAATTATTGTTAATTTTTCAACTAAAATTGATAAAATAAATAAAGTATTAGGAATAGAAATACCAGTGAATAAAGAAACTATTGGTAAATATTTAGAAAATGTTTCTAATAAAAAAATGAATTTAAAATTTATATATAAAGAGCAAAATGCTATTTTCAAAGTTATTGAAAATAAAAAAAATAAGGTAATAAAACTTGAAGTTTTATTGGAAAATTAAAAAAAGTTTTATAATTTTAAAATTATTTATAAACAATACTAAGGAGAAATATGTTAACAAAAGAATTGATAAGTGAAAAATCTGAACTTAAGATAACACTAGAATATAATAGTGAAAAATGAACTCAAGCTATTAACAAAGCAAAAGAACAATTAATGAAAGAAGTAAAACTTCCAGGCTTTAGAAAAGGCAAAGTACCTAAAAATAAAGCTGAAAAATTAATATCCCCTTCTAAATATTTACAATTAGCTCTTGAAAAAAGCGAAAAAGAAATAATTGATGAAATGAGAAATTCAATCGAAGAAAAAGATGATGTAGTTGGAAATTCTCAATCATTTGAAATTATAGAAGTTGATGATACAAAATTAAAAATTACAGGAATTTTTCCTACATTTCCAAAATTTGAATTACCAAATTATAAAAAATTAGACGCAAAATACGAACTAATAGAAATAAGCGAAAAAGACGTAAATGAAGCAATTGATAAATTATTAAAAGATAGAGGTTCATTAAAAGAAGTTGATGGCCCAATTCAAGAGGGTGATTTAGTAACTTTTGATTTTGAAGGTAAATTAAATGGGGAAGAATTTGATGGAGGAACTGCTACTGATTTTGATTTACTTATAGGTTCTAAACAATTTATTCCAGGTTTTGAAGAAGGAATGATCGGATTAAAAAAAGATGAAACTAAAGATTTAAATGTTACTTTCCCAGAAAAATATCACTCACCAAAATTAGCTGGACAAAATGTTGTTTTCAAAGTTAAAGTTAATAAAATACAATCTCGTGACAAACTTGAATTAAATGATGAATTTGTTAAAGATTTAAAAATTGAAAATGTTAATAATGTAAGTGAATTACAAGTATATTACAAAGATTTATTAGTTAGGGAAAACGAAGAAAAAACATTATCTAGTTTTAAAGTAAATGCATTTCATGAAATAATGGATAAATCTAATATCATCGTTTCAAATGTTTTAGTTAAAGATGAAATTGAAAGAATCTTTAGAACTTTTGAAAAAAACATTAAACAACAAGGATTTACACTAAAAGAATTTTACAAAATAACTGGATCAAATAGAGAAACATTAGATAAACAATATGAAGCCGATGCAATTCATAATTTAAAAGAAAGTTTTATTTTTATCGCTTTATCAAAAGCAGAAAATTTAGAAGCAACAGAAGATGACTATAAAGAAGAATATGATAAATTGGCTAAATTTTACAAATTACCTCTTAAAGATTTAGAAAATATTGTTTCTAAAGCTCAACTACAAATTCCAATTATTAATAAAAAAGTTATCAAAATATTAGCAAAATATAATTCTAAATAAACATTATTAATTTAGAGTTCTTATTTTATATCAAACTAATAAAATATATAAATAAAGACTCGCTGAGTCTTTTTTTATTTATATATAGAAAGTGAATATATGAAACTTAATAATTTAAAAAAAGACTTTTTTAAATCTGCTGAATTAAAAATAGCTACTAAATTATTAAAAGAAATTAATAATTTAAAAGATTATTATTCTAAAATAAGTGATTTAGAATTACAAAATAAAACTAAAGAATTTAAAGAAAAATTAGCTCAAGGTAAAACTCTTGAGCAAATTAGAGTAGATGTTTTTGCAGCAATTAGAGAAGCAACTTTTAGAGTTTTAAAAAAAATGCCCTATGATGTGCAAATAATAGGTGGTTTAATTCTTGATATGGGCTCAATAGCAGAAATGAAAACAGGGGAAGGAAAAACTCTTACTTCTATTGCTCCTGTTTATCTTAATGCCCTAGAAGAAAAAGGGGTAATTGTTTCTACTGTTAATGAATATCTTTCTGAACGTGATGCCGAAGAAGTTGGACAAGTTCATCGTTGAATGGGGTTATCTGTTGGAGTTAATAAAGCGCAATTAGATACAGATTCTAAAAGAATTGCTTATGCTTGTGATATTACTTATTCAATCCACTCAGAAATTGGTTTTGACTATCTAAGAGATAACATGGTCACTGATAAAGCTGAAAAAGTTCAAAGAGGTCTTAATTACATTTTAATCGATGAGGTTGATTCAATTTTAATTGACGAAGCTAAAACACCGCTTATTATTTCAGGAGGTCAAAAACATAATTCTAATCTTTATGTTGCCGCTGATTTATTTGTAAGAACACTAAAACCTGATGATTATTTTATTGATCATGAACTGCAAGCGATAAAACTTACAGATAGTGGAATTGATAAAGCTAATAAATATTTTAAATTTAATAATCTTTATGAAATTAAAAATTCTGAAATGGTACATCGAATTCAAAATTCTTTAAGAGCTCATAAAATTATGAAAAAAGATGTTGAATATATTGTCAGGGATGAAAAAATTGAATTAGTAGATAGTTTTACTGGAAGGATTATGGAAGGAAGAGCCTATTCTGAAGGATTACAACAAGCTATCCAAACTAAAGAGAATATTGAAATTGAACCTGAAACTAAAACATTAGCAACTATCACATATCAAAATCTTTTTAGAATGTTTAAAAAACTATCAGGAATGACAGGAACAGCTAAAACTGAGGAACAAGAATTTATTGATATTTATAACACTAGAGTTAATGTAATTGATACTAATAAGCCAATTATTAGAAATGATGATAAAGATTTAATTTTCGGCTCAATGAAAGCAAAATTTGATGCAGTTGTTGAAGAAATTAAAAGAGTTCATAAAATTGGTCAACCAATTTTAATAGGAACATCACAAATTGATGAATCTGAATACTTACATGATATTTTACAAAGAGAAAATATTCCACATACAGTTTTAAATGCTAAACAAAATCAATCAGAAGCTGAAATAGTAGCAAGAGCAGGACAAGAATATGCTGTAACTATAGCTACTAATATGGCGGGGAGAGGGACAGATATAAAACCTTCGCCAGAAGCTTTAGCTAAAGGTGGACTTTATGTTTTAGGGATTAATAAATCTGAATCAAGAAGAATTGATAATCAACTTAAAGGAAGAAGTGGAAGACAAGGGGATGTAGGTTATACTAAATTCTTTTTATCAATTGAAGATCTTTTAATGACAAGATTTTCTAACTTTGAAGTTATAAAAGAAACTTTTGCAACAAACGATTCAAACCCAATAAAAGGTAAATCTATTCATAGATTTTTTGAACGCGCACAAAAGAAAATTGAAGGTTCAAACTATGATAATAGAAAAAATGTTTTAAGTTATGATGATGTTATCAGACAACAAAGAGATTTAGTTTATGCTCATCGTGATTTAATTTTACATAGTGATAATTTAGATCTTTTTATTAATAAAATAATTGAAAGAAGTATAAAAAATATTTTATCATTAGAACATATTGCGTTAGCAAATAACGAAGTTAATTATATTAATTTAGAAGAATATTTAAACATTAACTTCTCTTCTATTTCTAAAGAGACATTTACAAAAAAAGAAATAGAACAATTTCATCATGAAGAGTTGATTGAATATTTATCTACAAAACTAAAAAATATTTACTTTAATAATTTAAGAGTTAATTTAATTAAAAATTTAGGGCCTGAAAGTTATATTTTAGATGAAAGAAGAATTATTCTAACAGCCTTAGATAATAAATGACAAGATCATATTGATGTTGTTGATCGTTTAAGATCTTCATCTAATTTAGTTCAATATTCACAAAAAAATCCATACCAAATCTTCACTGAAGAGACAACTAAAAAATTTGAAGTATTTATAAATGATAGCAGTGATAGAGCGCTTTATGATTTATTCAATAATAGAAATGCAATGAAAATCGTTTATCTAGAACATGTATTATCTAATGGGGAAGTATTCGTTTATCAAGAAGATTGACCTCAAGAAATGGTAGATAACTTTATTAAACAAAAAGAATTTGAAATTGAATTTGAAAAACAAAGACAAGAAAAAAATCCTTATGTTTTAAATAATGGTTCAATAATTTTTTTAGATAAAACACTTACTGAAAAAGAAATAAAAGATATTTTAGATATTGAAAATACTAAAATTTTTGAAAAACAAAATGCAGATGAAAAACAATAATTTTTTAAAAAATATTTCTTATCTTTTTTTATTTTTATTTATCCTTTCAACTATAGGGATAATAATCGAAAGTTTTTATTTTTATTTTGATAATAAAATTAAAACTGAAAGTTTAATAATTTATAATTTAGTTGCATTTACAATTTTAATTTTAATATTTTGAGTATATCTTTTTAAAACTAGAGCTTATAAAAAAATTAAATTACATTTTATAAAAGATCCAAGATATCATCAAGATATGTGTAAAAAAACAAGAAATAAAAACATAGTTCATGTTTTTTATTTAATTTTATTCATTTTATTTTTAATTACAATATGATTAATTTTTTGATGAGTAGATTTATATAATGAAAACTCATATTATTTTAATATATCACTAGTTATTAGCAATTTTAGTTTTTGATTTTATTTATTTTTTTGAAACTGAAATTTTTGTAACAAAATTTAGAAAATTTAATAAACAAAAAACCTAGCAAACTTTTGTTTGATAGGCTCAAATTTGTTTATTATTTTTTTTATTGTTTTTTAACTAAATTCAATATTATGTTTTTTAAGTAAAAAAGTTAATTTTTTAACTTCATTTTTTAAAGCTTTATTATCATATTTTATTTTTTGAATTTTATTTTGAAAATATTTTTCTTTTTTATTAAAATTATCAACTAAATATTTTAATGTTTTGGTGTCTGCTAAAGTATTTGCTTTTTCTTTTTCTAACATCAAAAGTTTTAAATCATATTCAGCTTGCATTTTATTTTTGATTATATAATTTTCATCTAAAGTTTGAGTTTTAATATGTCCAGTTATATTTGCTATTTGTGTTGAATTATAACCTAAATATGCTCAATGGGTAATTTTATTGGTTCTTAAAGTTTGAAAATTAATATCATGCTTTTTAAATTTATTAGGATGTTTTTTTGCTAAAAAAACATAAAATCTACTCATTCTTGAATTAAGTGAAGAATTAGAGATTTTTAAATTTGAAAAATTAATACTTAAAAATATATCAACTAAATATTCTGGTATACCAATTACTCTTTTAGATTGTTTATTTTTAGTTTTTAAAACTTTAGTTGTGGTAAAAAAATCAGCATTTAAACTATTAAAATCAGCATTTATAACCTCATTTATTCTAGCAGCATTTTCATAAACCATTCAAAAATAAAATTCTAAAATTAAATCACCATAAGCTTTTAATTCAGTAGTTAAAATCTCTATTTCTTTTTCGCTAAAAATTCTTTTTTCTCGTGAATCATTATTATAAGAATTTAATAATTCAACATTAAAGCTTTGCTTTTGATTTTTATTACATCATCTTAAAAAGCTTTTAACCGCTCTTGAATATAATAACTTAGTATTGCTTCTTACATTTAATGAATCAATATATTTATTGATCCTTTTAATTGTGAATTTTTCTAAACCTATAATTCTTGTTAAAAATGACTCGTATGTTTTTCTCGTTTGTTCATTTTGTTTTGTATTTAAAAATAATTTTAAAACTTTTTCAATATTAATTAATTCTTTCATTTTTCCTTTCCTTGTTTAAATTTTTTATTTTTATTTTTAAAAATAAATTTTATAAAATTAAAAATTAAAAAAAATTTTAAATGGAAATAATGCTTATTAATGAATTTTGAAGTTTTAAAGGTGGGATGTTGATGGTGAAATTCTGTAAATCTGTTTTATTTATATTTGGTTGGGCTGTGCTTTTTCTCCCAAGCACATTTAACTCATTTTCTTTGCTTTTTAATATGTAATATAAATATTTGTTTAATACTATATTTTGATTATTTTTTATTAATCAAACTCTTTGCATTATAGAAAATTTATTTTTTCTATAAAAAACTTTTCCGCATTTTTCGCCCGAACCAGAAACAGTAATAAATTCTCCATCATAATTATAAGTATTTATAAAAGCTATAGGTTTTTCATCAATTGTTTTAGAAGAATAAAAAGGATATATTCCTTTGTTTTCTTTTACTCATTTAAAATTCATTTTAGAATCACCAGATTCAAATGTTAAAATTTCATCAAGTATATAAGTTTGAAATATTTTTAATTTTTTATCAATTGATTCGAATAAATGATGAAAATGTTGATTTTTAAACTTTTTAAACAACGCTTTTTGCTTATTCACTAATTTTTTTTCTTTTTCTAACGGTTCTATAATATCTATTAAATTTTGAATATCTTTTTTTGTATTTTCTAAATTATTTATTCTAACAAGTTTGTTATGTTTTAAAAATAATTCTTCATGTGTTTCGATAATATCTATTATTGATTTTTGAGTTTCTAATGGCGGAATATCTATTTTAATTTGTTCTAAAGAAAGGATTGAAATGTTATACCTTGTAAATCCTGTAGCATATCTTATAACTTCTTTTCTAAATTCTTTACTTCTAAACAAATATGATGCAAATTTTGGTAATAAAATACTTTGATCATATTTGTATATTTTGCAAAAACCATTAACAATATTAGGTTTGTTATTTAAATATATCGAAGAAAGAGCAATTTCATTTTTTATTTCAGAACTAGCTGTAAATATTGCATCACCATAATTTACAGAAAATTTTTTTATTTCATTTTCATTTGCATTATATTTTCTTAAATAAATATTTTCATCAATATAAGGATTTTTAAAAACATCTAAATAATTTATAAAATCTACACCTGAATCATATAAATTTTTATTTAAACTAGAAAAACCACCTCTGAATCTTCCTATTTCCCCAAGTTTATAAATTGCCATTAATAATTTAGTTTTTTAGAAAAATTTTAATTTTTTTTATTCTTTATTTTATAAAATCAATTAAAAAATTGTATAATTTATTTTATATTTTTATATAAAAGAGGTGTAATAATGGCAATTTATAAACTAGGGGAAGTAGCGAAAATTCAAAACGGACGAACACCTAGTACAAAAAATAATTTGCTTTGAAAAAAAGAAATTCCTTTTTATGGACCGGGAGATCTTATTGATATGAAAATTAAGCGTTTTATATCAAAAGATTTAAAAATGATAAAAAGAAAAGGTACAGTTTTATTTTCATCAACAGCAACTATTGGTAATGTAGGTATAATCAATCAAGATTCATGATTTAACCAGCAAATAACTTCAATTGAAGCAAATAATGAAATAATTTTAGATAAATATTTATTTTATTACATGAAAAAAATAAGTCCAAATATTGTAAAAAAAACTAAAGGAATGGGTACGGTATTTCCGATAATTTCTATTAATTTTTTCAAAAAATTAGAAGTA
>NZ_JNJY01000008.1 GCF_000701825.1 Mycoplasma collis ATCC 35278 | reverse complement strand
TGAAATCTCGAACATAATAATGAAGAATGATTAAAAAAAGGTGAAACTGAAAAAAGACAAAATAATAAATTTTTTACAGATTTTGATTTATATTTTGAAAAATGAAATGGTTATTCATGAGAAGCGATTAAATCAGTAACGGTTGTAAATAGCAATGTCGAAGTGATTGATTATGATATTAATGAATCTGGAAAATATAGAATAAGAGTTAAAAAATATTCAAATATTTTTGAAAATTCAATAAATGATGTTTTGGCGGTAACATATGTTAAAAATTAAACTTAAAAAAATGTTTTGTTATGTTGGAGCAGTTTTAAGCTTAGGAAGCTTTTGAACTTTAACTAGTTGTTCATATTTAATTGGAATTAAAGATAATAATACAGATATAAGTGTTCAAAATATTAGGGATTTATTGAAAAAATATAAAAAAGAGAATAATAAAAACTTTTTTTTAAATGAAAAACAAATTGATAAATTAAATGATGAAGCTGAAAAAATAATTTCAAAACATTATGATAAATGAAATATAACTAGGAAAATCTTTTATGGTTTTAAAAAAAATTCTTTACCTATTGAAGAAGAAAAAAAATAATTGAACAAAATAAAGAATTTATTTCTTATAAGACTATCCAAAATATTATAAAGAAAGAAAAAATAATTATTAAAAATAAGGAAGAATATGATAAATATTTTCCTTATTATAAATTAAATAATAATTTAAATGATTTTTTTGAAAAATATAATGTAGTTGCATTTTATTTTTCAAGTCCTTATGTTTTATTTAATAGCATTAATCATATTTATCCTAAAAAAACAGGCGATAAAATTGAAATTTGACGTTTTAATTTAAATGATATTAATCTTCACACCCCTAAAACTGGTAATATAGGAATAGACCATATTTATTTTTTCCCTTATGAAAAAAAATATGAAATTGAATTTAAAAATAATGAACTTAAAACTTTAGAATCAATAGAATATTTGTATAAAATTAATGAGGAAAATGAACAACAAAATTAAAAATATATAATATTCAAATTTAAATTTGGAGAATAAAAACAAATAGCATGTGGGAGTTGCATATGCCGAAAACTAAACTTAAAAAATATTTTGCTATGCTGGAATCATTTTAAGTTTAGAGGCGCTTTGATCTTTAACAAATTGTTCTTATATAGTGAAAAAAATATCAAATCCCCCCCATCAGAAAATAAAATTCTATATCCAAGCGATCGTAATTTAAAAGAACTTTTAGAAAAATATAAAAAAGAAAATAATAAAAACTTCTTTTTAAACGAAAAACAAATTAAAGAATTAAATCGTAAAGCACGAGAAATAATTTCAAAACATTACGACATATGAGATATAACTAATGAAAAATTATACGGACCTAAATATTATTTATTAACTAATGAAATAAAAAACAAACTAATCAACAAAAAGCAAGAATTCATTTCTTATGAAACAGTTAAAGATATTATTAATCAAAAACAAATAATTATTAAGAGTTATAAAGAATATAAAAAATATTTTCCTAATTATAAATTAAATAATAATTTAAATGATTTTTTTTGAAAAATATAATGTAGTTGCATTTTTTTTATCTGAAGCGAATACTTTTTTAATCATGTTAATCACATTTATCCTAAAATAACAAATAATAAAATAGAAATTTGACGTTTTAATCTAAAAGATGTTAATCGTTTTACTCCAGCACGTACAAATATAGATAAAGATTATATTTATTTTTTTCCTTATAAGAAAAAATATGAAATTGAATTTAAAAATAACGAGCTTAAAACTTTAGAATCAATGGAATTTTTATTTAAAATTAATGAAGAAAATGAAAATTTTTAAGATAAAAAATTACAATCTAAATTTAATTTTTAAAATTGCTTATAAATAAAAAATAAAAAAATATAAATTAAAAAATCATTTTAATTTTTTATTTCTAATTTTAATTCAAAATCATATGCTTTTTCATTGTTAGAATAAAAACTAGAATATTTAATTAGAAAAATATTTTCATTTTTTTTAAAAAAATTAAGTAAAAATAATAAAATAAAATCACCATATGGTGTTTTTATTTTATTTGAAATCATTTTATTTAGTATAAGTTCTATTTTATTTTCTCCATGAAAAATTAAAATTTTTTCCTTATGAAAATAAATTTTTATAAAGAAATTATTATTAGGATTTAAAAACTCTAAAAAAGTAGTTTGTTTATTTTTTTTTAACTTTAATTGAGAAGTAAACTTAATTATTTCTTTATTTCCGTTATGAGTTTGAATAGAATGAAAATTTATTTTCATTTTTTTAATCTTTCAAAAATTATTTTTTGTCCAAAAAGATAAATACTTGAAGCCAATTCTGGCCCATGCTCTTGATTTGTTATAGCTTTTCTAATCGGCATAAAGAGATTTTTACCATTTAACTTTGTTTGTTGTTTTGTTTGATTTATCGCATTTTGAATGCTTTCAACATTAAAATCACTATCTTTTAAAAAATTTGCAAATGTTTTGATAACTTCATTTTCTTGCTCATTAAATTCAAATTGATTTTCACTTTTTATATCTTCATAAATTAAAAGAGAATTTTGTAAATCATTAAAATTAATTGAATTTTGTTTGTAGATATCAATAAATAAGTTTAATCAATTTTTTTCTTTAGCTGTTATTAATTTTGTCGCTATAAAATTATTATCAGTATTTTTCATATATTGTTTGGAGAATCATTCCATTTTTTTAATATCAAATTTTGAAGGTGATTTTGATAATCTTTTTTCATCAAATGCTTTTATTAAATCATTTTTTGTAAAAATTTCTTTTGCATCTTCACTAGTTCAACCTAATAAAGCTAAAAAATTAAAAATGGCTTCTGGTAAATAACCTGAATTTTTGTAATCTTCGATAAATTGTTTAACACTAAAATCTCTTTTAGATAACTTTTGACCTTCCATATTCGTAATAATAGTTAAATGACCAAATTCCGGAATTTTTCATCCTAGAGCTTTATAAACGCCTATTTGTTTTGGAGTGTTAGTAATGTGCTCTTCACCTCTTAAAACATGGCTAATTTCCATATCATGATCATCAATAACAACAGCAAAATTATATGTAGGAAAACCATCTGATTTTTGAATAACTCAATCACTGATGTCATTTGTATTAACACTAATTTTTCCTCTTACAATATCATTTCAACTATAAATTTCATCTTTAGGTAAATGAATTCTAACTGAATATTCTTTATTTTGTTCTCTTTTTTGTTTTTCTTGCTCAGAAATTTTTAATCAGTTTTTATCATATCTAAAACTAAAAATTCCTTTTTGTTCTTGTTCTTTTCTTTGTTGTGCTAATTCTTCGGAATTATCATAAGCTTTATAAGCGATTTTTCTTTCGATTAATACATCAATAATTTGTTGATATCTAGCAAGTTTTTCACTTTGACGGTATTTACCATATTTAACATTTGGATTAATAGGTGATTCATCAGGAATAATTCCTAATCACTGTAAGTTATTTAACTGGGATTCTTCTCCTCCTGTAACATTTCTAGCTACATCAGTATCTTCAATTCTTAAAATAAAATCACCATTATAATGTTTTGCAAATAAATAGTTAAATAAAGCTGTTCTAGCCCCCCCTATATGTAAAAAACCTGTAGGGCTTGGAGCGTATCTAGTTCTAATTTTTTTCATTTTCTTCCCTATATTAATATTTTTTTTAAAATTTAAAGTATATTATATTATATACTATTTAATTTTAGTATTAAGGAGTGAATATGAAATTTGTTGATGAAGTAAAAATAAAAGTAATAGCTGGGAAGGGTGGAGATGGTATTATTTCCTTCAGAAGAGAGGCTCATGTTGATAGAGGAGGGCCTGATGGAGGCGATGGAGGCGATGGAGGTTCCATTTATTTTGTAGGTCATCCTGGAAAAAACACCCTTTTACATCTTTATTTACAAAAAACAATTAAAGGTTATGATGGTGAAAAAGGAAGAAGAAAAAATCAATATGGAGCCAGAGGGAAAGATGTTTATATTGATGTTCCACTAGGAACTTTAGTTTATGAAAATAATAATTTAATGCATGATATTATTGAACAAAGGCCATATTTAATTGCTAAAGGTGGGAAAGGTGGGAAAGGAAATACCAAATTTAAATCATCCAGAAATACAGCGCCTAAACTATGTGAAAACGGTGATTTAGGTGAAAAATTTGATTTAAAATTAACATTAAAAGTTTTAGCTGATGTAGGTTTTGTAGGTAAGCCATCAGCTGGAAAATCAACTATTTTGTCCCAAATTTCAAATGCAAAACCTAAAATTGCAAATTATGATTTTACAACTCTAGTTCCTCAATTAGGATTAGTAAAATATTTTGATAATTCATTTGTAGTTGCCGATCTCCCTGGACTAATTAAAGGAGCTTCAGAAGGAAAAGGGCTAGGGCATCAATTTTTAAAACACATCGAAAGATGTAAAATAATTGCTCATGTGATTGATTTTGGCTCAAATGAAAAAGATCCTATTAGCGATTTTGAACAAATTAATAATGAACTTTCACAATATAATTTACAACTTGCTAAACGTGAACAAATTGTTGTTGCAAATAAATCAGATTTAGAGCATTTTAGTCAAAAAGTTAATGAGTTTAAAAAACAATTTCCTAAAATAAAAATTGTTGAAATAAGTGCTTTAGAAAAAAATAACATTGAAAATCTAAAACAAATTCTTTGAGATAGTTTATCTAAAACAAAAATTGACGTTTTAGAAAAAACATATTCTGAAATTAATATAAAATTAGAAAATTGGCATGAAATAAAAAAAATTCATGAAGGTTTATTTGAAATTATAGGGCCAGAAATTGAAAAAATTTATCACAAAATTCCTTTAGTTTCTCATGATAACTTAATACGTTTTAATTATCAATTAAAAAAATTAGGTGTTTGAGATGAGTTAGTGAAACTTAAAATAAATGTAGGTGATACAGTAAGAATTTTAGATTATGAATTTACTTGAGAAGATGATTATAGAGAATAAAAAAACATTATTTTTGTGAAATAAAAACAAAAATAATGTTTTTTTAGTTTCAATTTTTATTTGGAAAAATTAGCATCAAAATTAAAAATATAATTTTGATATAATGTTTTTATGAACTCAAGTAAGAAAAATGATAAAGATGTAGAATTTATTTCTAAATTAATTGAAATAAAAAACTCAGTAAATGATATAAATTCTTACATTGCAAAAGAGTTATTAAATAGAAGTAAAAATAACATTTTTATCAATAAAGCTAAAGATTTTTGTTATGAAATTGGTATTTCTCTCAGTGCATTTAGTATTTTTGCTAAAAAAATTAAATTTAATAATGCTGCCGAAATTATTTATATTTACAACCAATCAATTCATTTAAAAAATAAAGAGCAAAAAACTAAAAAGAATTTGATTTTTAAAAAAATAGCTGATTTAATTAACAAATCAAATAAGATTCATTTAATTGGAGTTTCAGGCCAACCGGCATTAATATGGACTTTCAAATTCAACTTTTAAGAATGAATAAAAATTGCATTCATGTTTTAAATAAATATGAACAAATCGGGATAAGTAAAATATTAACTGAAAATGATTTGATAATTGTTAATTCTGTTTCACTTCAACATAAATGAATTGTCGATATTATGGAAACTACAAAAACAAAAATTGTTTTAGTAAGTTCGTGAATGCCCCAACATTTAAAATCTAAAATAAATTATTTTTTCAAAATATCTTCAAATGAACGCCAAGATGGGCTTAGAATTTTTTCAAGCGAAATTAAGGAAAAAACTCTTTTATTTTTTAATAAAATTCTTAAAGAATCAAGAACAGATCCAACTAACTATGATTTTTTAGAAAGAAGTTCATATCAAAATTAGCAAAAAAAAAAAAAAAAAAATAGTTTTTTTTTTTTTTGCTAAATGAATTATGCATTTTAAAAATTTTTTATATATTATACCACATTTTTAAAATATTCAAAATATAAAAATTTTATAAATTATCAAATTTTTATTCTCTTTATTAATGCATAATTTTTATGTAAAACAACCAGAAAGGAGAATATGCTTAAAAAAAATAAATTTAAATTTCTTTTTTTAACAGTACCTATCGTAACTTTAACAAGCGCTGTTTCGTGTGCACAAAATGAAAAAATTGAAAATTTGTATAAAGAAATTGACATTAGTCAATTAAATTCTGTTTTTCATGATGCTTTAGATGCTCATTCAGAGTCTTAAACCAAAATAAATAAAGATTATGAAAAACTAAAAAAAATCATTTGAAAAAACTTATGATGAAATTGTTAAGTCATTCGAAGAACTTGATAAAAAAATTACGTTTGACGAAGAAAAAATAAGTTCACTTAAAAAAGAAATTGAATTATTAAAATCAAAAAATAAATCGTTTTTAAATGAAGAAGATTTATTAAAAAAATATGAAGAAAGACTTGCTGAAAATAAAACTAAGCAAATTTCAAAAGAAATGCAAAAAGAAAAAATAAAGCAAGCTAAAAATGAGCTTGATCTATCACTAGAAATATTTGAAAAAATATTTGCTAATTATAAAAAAGAACAAAAATATTTTGCTTATTTACATAATTCAAATAAAGGTGATAAAAAATATGAATTTAATTTACCAATTATTACAAATGAGTTAAGCTTAAAAATAATTGAAGAATTAAATACAGAAAAACAAAAAGAAGAATATAAAAAAATGTCAACTAATGAGAAAATTGTTTTTTTAAGCGGTTATTTTTTAGAATATTTCAACAAAAAAGCAAAAGAAATTAATAAAGATACTAAAAATGTTTTTGGTGGAATTCCTTATTTTGCAAATCGAATGTTCGGAAATGCTGATAAACAAGAAAAATTAGTTGTTCTATTAAATGAATTTGATTGTTTTACATATTTCGACTACGTAAATGCCTTTTTAATTGATGAGACAAATAGTGAAAAAGGATTTTTGGAATCTCTTGTTAAAACTTGTTATGCTCATTCAAAAATTGATTATTCAACAAGAAAACATTTTTTTACTGATTGAGGTTTTTTTGATAAAGATAGCGAAAATAAAAAAGAAACAATTAAAATTGCTGAAGATTTAGTTTCAAAGTCAAATACTTTTAATGATAAAATAGTTACTATTGGTTCAAAGCGTTTTAAACGTAATGGTAAAATTTCAAATAACACTTTAGCTATAGAAGAAGTACGTGAAGAGGTGCTAAAAGGTGTACCAATTATTGGGCGTGAAATTAAATATATTGACTTGGATTTCATTAATAATTAATTTTTAAAAAAATAATTTTCAGTCAGGTGATTTAATTATGCTTGCAGCTGGTTATTCATTAAATGATTGATTAGATTTAACTCATTGTGGCTATTTAATTTTTAAAGATGATGTTGCTTATTATCGTAATGCATCTTCTAAAAAAGATAAATTATTAGTTGTTGATGTTCCCCTTGTAGAATATATTGCTAATCAAAATTTTTCATCTAAATATAATAGCTCTGAAATTGGAAAGCAAAGAACAATTCCTGGACTTTTAATTTATAGAACATTAGATCCTAAAATTTAGTTAAATTCTGTGAAAAATTAATAGTTAATTTTATGAATAAAGAAATAAATTTTTTATAAACAGAACATAAAAATGAAAGAACTATAAATTTATCAAAATTATTTTCATTAGACATTGTTAAAAAGATTAATTTTGAAGATCAATTAGTAGCTAAAGCAGTAGAAAAAGAAACTGAAAAAATTACTCAAATGATTGAAATTGCCTATAAGTGTTTAAAAAATAAAAATGGTAGAGTAATTTATGTTGGTGCTGGCACTTCGGGAAGAATAGGAATTTTAGAAGCTGCAGAAATTTACCCTACTTATGGAGTAAAAAATAAATTTATAGCATTAATAGCTGGTGGAAAAAAAGCTTTATATACTTGTTTAGAAAATGTCGAAGATATTTAACATTAAATAAACTGCCAGGAAATATCCCTAATGCAACAGGAGCTAAAAAAGCTGTAGTTTTAGGTAAAATAGCTTTAGTTTAATTACTATAAATTTACTTTAGAATTTTATAATCAAAAAAATGCCATTTTTTGGCATTTTTTCATTATTTTTTTTAGTATAGTGAAAAAATAAACAAATCATTAAATTTAATAGCAAAATAAAATATTAAAAAAAATGTTTTCAACTTTTAAAAATTAACTTTTTTGGTAAAATATTTAATGCAATATATGGAGATAATAACTGTATATAAAAATACTTAATTTGTTATTTGAATATATGATCTTTAAATACATTATTGCAAATTAATGAAAAATAAAAAAGGAGGTTAAATGAATTCCTTTAGAGAAGAAAAAGAAAACATCGTTTCTGAAATTAAAGATAATTTAAGTAATTCTTCATCTTTAATTATTGCTGAATATCGTGGACTTAAAGTTAGTGAATTAGAAGATTTAAGAGAAGAATTAAAATCTAACGATATAAACATTAAAGTTTATAAAAATAGACTTTTTAAAATTGCAGCTAATTCATTAGGATATGATAAATTAGAAGAAACATTAAAAGGTCCGAATATTTTTGCTTTTGGAAATAAAGATGCAATTGCACCAGCTAAAATAATTTCTAAATTCGCTAAAAAACATCCTAATGTTATTTTAAAGGGTGGAATTTACGAAAATACTGTTATTGATGCTATGGAAGCGCAAAAAGTTGCAAGCTTACCAAATTATGAAGAAGCACTTACAATGCTTGCGAGTTCATTATTGGGCGGATTGAGACAATTATCAGTCGGTCTAAAAATGTTAGTTGATGAAAATAAATTAAATAAATAATAAAAAAAAGATAGGAGAAATATAAAATGGCAAAATTAACAAAAGAAGCATTTATTGAATCATTAAAAGAAATGTCAATTAAAGAAGTAATGGAATTAGTAGAAGCAATGAAAGAAGAATTCGGAATCGATCCTTCTGCTGTTGCAGTTACAGCTGCTCCTACAGAAGCTGCTGCTGAAGCTAAAAGCGAAGTTAATATTACTTTAAAATCTGATGGTGGACAAAAAGTTCAAGTTATCAAAACTGTTAAAGAATTATTAGGATTAGGATTAATGGAAGCTAAAAAATTAGTTGATAGCGTTCCAGTTATTATTAAAGAAAACGTTAAAGTTTCTGAAGCTGAAGAAATTAAAGCTAAGTTAGAAGCTTTAGGTGCTGAAGTTACTTTAGATTAATTGATTTTATATATTAAAAAAGAAACCAATAGGCTTTATTGGTTTCTTTTTTCTTTAATTTTTCTATATAATATTTTGTTTAATTTAATAAGAGGAACATGAGTTGTTTCATTTTCATTTTCATAATCAAAATTTATAATTCTATTATATTCATTTAATGGTAAAACTCAATAATAAGAATCTTTAAGTTTAAGATAATCAGAAACTATTCATGATTTTTTCACTCATATTTTTTGAGCAAATTGGAAGAATTCATCATTTTCATTTTGAATATTATTAGCTAATTTAATATATTTCTTTAAAATACTTTTAATAGCTTCATATTCCTTTAAATAATGTGTTAAAATGGTTTCTCAAGTTCATTTTTCGCTTGGTTCTTCGAATTCTAAAAGTTCAAATATGTAATTATAATCTTTATTTCTATCAAGTAAAGTTAATAAAGCTGCTTTTTTATCTGGATTATTTAAAATTTCATTTAACTTTATTTTATTTTTTTCTAAATCAATTGTTGAGTCAAAAACTTTAAAATGACTTAAAAATTTTTCAAATATATCTTCATCATCAAATGTTTCGGTCTTATTTTCAACATAAGAATTTAAATTTTCAAGTATTGGATTAAGAGCGTTTAAAACATCATTTTCACTAAATTCTCTAACTAAACTTGGAGAATTAGAAATTTGTTTTTCGATATATTTATTTAGTTGATAATTTAAATTATCTATTAGTCTTTCGATATATATATTCATAATATTAAAATCATTTATTTTTCACATTTTTTTAATTTTAAAATTATTTTTTGTTAAAACATATTTATCATCTGATAATGTTTTATCATTCTTATCAACAATATAAGTTTTTATAATTCTTTCTAGGTTATTGAAAAATGTTGCATATTCATTAAAAAAAGTTTCCCAATTTAAATCTATTTTTTCACGATCAAGAATATCATCGGATATATTTTGAATAAAAATATTTTTTATTTGTTCATCATTTAAAATATTTTTTAATGAAATTTTTTCACTTTTTTCTAATTTTATTGGATTTGTAAATGTTAATATATTTGTAATTTTTTCAATTATTTCAGCGTGTGAAAACATATCTTTGTTATATATTGATGAATTAAAGATAGAAAAAATATTTAATTTTTTAATTGCTTGTTCATCGTAAACAAAAGATATATCATTATTTTGAGATAATTTTTTTTCAATTTCGGAATTTAATTCTAAAATTCAATTTCTCTTAACATTTTTATGTCTAATTAAAAAAGATAATTTTTCTTGATATGAATTTAGCAAATAAATATCATTTTTTTCATAATCATTGAAATTTTCATAGTCAAAAACGGATTTATTTAAATTTATTAAGAATTCATATTCATTTACATCTCATTTAGAATTAATTCAAAAATTATCGTAAAATTCAATGTATTTATTCATTTGATCACTTGGATCTGAGTTATTTATTTTGATATTTTTTTCTAAAATTAAAATAACTTTTTTAATCATTTCATTTTCTTTAATTAAAAAATCTTTTCAGTTATTTGTTTTATGATAGTTTGGTGATAACGAATTATTAAGCAGGTTTGTAGTTTCATTTAAAATACTTTGGTTTGAAATTAATTTATCTAATGAAATTTTCTCAACTAGTTTTTTATTATTATCTATATTTAAAATTTCAATTTTGAAAAAATTTTCAATTTCTTTTTTTAATGATTGTTTATCTTTTACATTTACTGAATTTATATTTGATAAAATTTTCAATTCACTAAAATCATTTTTTGTATGTTCTAATAATATATTTTGTTCTTTTGCTTTTTGTGATTTATATTCTTTAATATTTTTATTAACTAAAGAAATTAATTTATCCAAACTATGAACTGGGGTTCTTTTGAAATCATTATATTGAAAATTATCGAAAAATCATTTTTCAAAAAACTTTTCTATTTTAATAAAATCACTTTTATCTCATATTTTTTTTATTCTAAAAGCTTTAAAATCCACAATCCCAATACTAATTGGATTACTATTAAAATCATCATTTACAACGTATTTATTTAAAATTTCTAAAATTTCATTTTCTTCATCGTTGTATATTTTTAGAATTTCATCAAAATTTAAATAGTTTAATTTTGATGAAAACGAAATATTAATATTTATATTTTTAATTTGTTCTAAAATGTTTTTATTTTTTTCTAAAAACAATTCATTTAAAGATAATGGTGGTGTATTTAAAGTTGTATTTTCAATTAAAAATTTAGAATTTATATTTTCTTGAATAGTGTAATTTTCCCCGATAAAAAAGTCAAGTATTTTAAAAATATTATGATTGTATAATAAAGTAATTTTTTCATTTTCAGTTAAAATATTAGAAATTATATTATTTAAATTTCTGTATAAAATTGCATTATTTTGAACTTTAGTAAAAATTTCATTTTTGTTATTAAAGAAACTATTTATTTCGGAAGAATAATTAAAATTATCAACATAATTTTTTTTATTTATTACATCTAAATAATATTCATTAAAAAAGAAATAATTAGGATTATTTTTATTTGTAATTATATCTATATAATCTGCAAAAAAGTAAAAATCTTCTATCTTTCAGTGAGATTTAATTTTTAAATTTTTTATATTGAGATATTCTACATTATTTTCTAATTCATCAGAAACAAGCGATCTAACAATGTATTTATTAAAAATTTCTTTTGCTTTCATTTCAATTTTTTTATAATTCTGAATAAAATCTTTTCATGATTTGAATAAATTATTATTTTTTCAAAAAGGATAAAATTCATTATATTTATCTAATTTATTTAAATCTATTTTTTTAGATAATTCCTTAAAAGTGATGAAGCTTTCATTTGTATCATCTATGGGATTTAAAATTTTAATTTCATCCAGTGCATTAAAAAATGAATCTTCGTTAAAATCGGATGAATTGAAATCAAATTCAATAAAAGAACTTCTAATCCTTTCTATTGGAACTATGATTTTATTTGAAATTTCATAGTAACTTAATTTTTGCAATTCATTTTCACTAATGCTACTATTATTTATTTTTAGATTAAAAATTAAATCAGATAAATAAAATTTGGGTAAAAAAGTAATTTTGTTGTTTTCAGAAAAAAATTCTTTATTTTTTGTTTCTAATCAATCTATGTCTTTTTCATCCCAAGAATAGTTTATTCATCAATTATTTAATGCAAAACTATTTTCATAATTTTGAGAAACATATTTTTTTCATATGTTTTTGAAATGATTAAAAAATTCTTCAAAATATTTAATAAATTCATAATTAGCGTTAATATGATTTTTTAATAATTCACTTCATGTTCGAGATGTATAAAACGATGGTATTGTTGCACCATTCATAATTTTTTTAATTTTATCGTCAAAATTAGGTAAAGCTGTTATCTCGTTTAATGAATAATATCTTTCATTATCTCTAAAAGAATCAATATTTTTTTCAAAAAAATTAATTTTTAATAAATCATCAAAATTTATATTAAATATACTTAAAATTTTTCTTAATTTATCATTTATTAATTTTTCTTTATCTAAAGATTTAAAATTTTCTTCTATACTAATATTGAATAAGTTTTCAAGCTCATTAAATTCTTTAGAATTTAATTTACTAAAAAAATTTAATAATTCATTATTAAAAAAAATATTATGATAATTTTTTTTATCTTCTAAAGTTAATACTTTTGTTAATTTTGGATCTAATACATTTTCACTAGGAGGGGTAGAACTGTTAGCAGGGGGGGTAACACCAACATTAGGAGGGGTTATTTCATCAATTGGAGGTTTAGTATCGCCATCATTAGTTTTTGATTTAGAACATGATATAAATGTCGCGATACTAGCAAATGATGCAATAGGAGCTAATAAAAGAATTTTTTTTAATTTTTTATTTTTTTTCATAAAATCACCTTTTAATTTATTTTATTTACTTAGCTGTTTATTTATAAAATTAGAAAAAATTAAATAAAAAGCATATGGGATACTAAGAGAAAAGAAAGCGCCGGCAGCTTGTATATTAATAAATGTATTACCTAAGCTGGTTTGCCCTAAATTTTTAAATCATAGTGTTATATTTTGTTCTTTAAAACCTCTTAATAAAAAATTCGGTCATAAAAAATCGTTTCAAACATTTATAACACTAAAAATAATGATTAAAAAATATGCCATTTTTAATTCATTAAAATAAACTAATCTAAATTTATCATATCAACTTAGATTATCATTAATCATTAATTTATATTTTTCACTTTTAACTTTATCCGCTGTTTTAAATAAATATTTTAATAAAAAATAACTAAATATAGAGTTTGTAGTTAAACTTATAGGAAAAAAATTACTATTAATTAAGTTTAATTTTAATAATGTATTTTTTAGCCCTAAATATAAACTAAATTCAGGGATGACACTTATTAATAGAATTAAAAATAAGAAAATTTGTTTTAATTTAAAGTTTAGGTTAATTAAAACAACTGTAGCAGCTATTGAAACAATACTTCTAAAAATAATCATAACTAGTGCGGTTAAAATTGTTAATAAAAAAGCATTTTTAAAATTACCATCAAAAATTTCATAATAATTAGAAAGATTAGGATTAAATTTAAAAAGTGGAATTTTATTATTTAAAAATTCCTCTTTAGTTAAAAAAGAAAAAATTAATAAATAATAAATTGGAAAAAGCAAAATTAAAACTAAAAAGAAAAGTAGTAAACTAATTATTAAATTTTTAAATATTTTTTTTATCATACTTAAAAAATCCTATAATTTTTTTAAATTTTAAAAGCATTTGCATTATCAGTAATAAAAATAATATATATAACATACTTATAATGCTAGAAGAAGCAGCTTTTTCAAATGATATGTCTAATGTATCATTTAAGGGCGAAAATTTATTATAAATATAACTAGATAAAGTGTGGCCTTGAATTTCTTCTAATCTATAATCAACAAAAGCTGAAGGAAAGATAAAGAAAGCAAAAATTAGATTTGTAGTTAAAATTACAGAAAAAGAATTTTTAATTTCATTAAAATAAACATATTTAATTTTGTGATATAAACTTAAGTTATCGATTTTAATATTTTTATAGTATTTTTTAATTGCTTTTTGAATTGAAAATGAAAATAACACAGTATTAAAAGGAATAGCTCTTCAAATTTGGAAAAATAAATAAAGTCATAAAATGCTTATTTTATTTTCACCTCTAAAACTAAAATCAGAATTAAAAATAAATCTGAAAGCAATATTTTTTTCACCAAATAAATAAATAAAAACAATTCCTATTGCGAAACTTGAAACAAAAAATTGTGAATAAATCGCAGTTGTTCAAAAGTTACGTGTAATCTTTGAACTAATACTATTTAATATAATTGCAAAAAACAAAGAGAATAGTAATGCAATTGGTGTTGCAACAAAAAATAAAATTGTTGAATTTGTTAATGCTTGATTAAAAATAGGATCTTTTACAACATCTTCAAAATTTTTTAATCCATAATTATATTCTAATCTTGATATTGGATTATATATTCTTAATGAATCATCAATAGTATAAATAAGTGGTAAGAAATTAAATAAAAATAAAAACAATAATAAAATTAATAATGAAAATCAAAAAAGTGATTTATGAATGTTAAAATTTTTAAATTCAAATTTTCTTTCATAAAGAAAATTTTTCTTTTTTTTATTCATGATTTATATAAACTCTTTTTTCTGTTACTTTATCAAAAATTAATAAATCATTATTTTTATATTTTAAATTAATATGATCGTTTAATTCGAAGTTATTGCTTTTTATAGCTATTTTTGTTCTTTTATCACTATTTTGTCATTTAACGTCATAAAGTCATAAATCACCAATTAATTTTTTATCAATAATTTTTCATTTTGGCTCATCTGATTTATGAACAATTAAATCACTATTTCTTAAATAATAAAAATATTTTTCATCTTCATGAATTAAATTTATCTCTGGGAATCCGATAAATTTAGCAACAAAAATATTTTGTGGATTTTTATATAATTCAAAACTATTGCCAATTTGCTGAATTTCGCCATCTTTTAACACTAAAATTAAATCACTAATTTTCATAGCATCTGTTTGATCGTGTGTAACAATGATAATAGATAAATTATAAAGTTTTTGAATTTTTTTCAATCAATCAATAGTTTGCTCTTTGATTTTAGCATCAAGCGCTGAAAAAGGTTCATCCATAATAATAAATTTATTATTTTTAATAATTGATTTTGCAAATGCAATTCTTTGTTTTTCACCACCTGATAATTGATGTGGTTTTTTATTAATAATTTTTTCAATTTCTAATTGTTTAACAATACTTGTTAATTCTTTATTAAAGATATATCTTAATCTATATCTATTTAAATTTTTTCAAAAATTTAAATTAAAAAGAAAATAAAATTCAATTAATTTTAATTGAATTTTAATTTTCAAATATTTTTTTTCTTTAATGAAATTTTCGATTTTATTAATCTTGTTTAAAATAATTTTTTTATTTTTTAAATTTAAAACTTCAATAAATTTTTTTCAAAAATCTATTTTTTTTGAATATTTTCAATTATATGAATTTTTAGCACTAACATAAATATTTTCTTTACCAGAAACATTATCATATAAACTATGATTTTGCATTATATAGCCTATTTCATTAATTGATAAATTATTTTTAACTTTAACATTCTTATTTTTAATAAAACCCGCTATTAAATTTAACAATGTTGTTTTACCTGAACCTGAAGGTCCTAAAAAAGTTATAATTTTCTTTTCTGGTAATTCTAATTTATCAATTTTTAAATTTATTGAATTTTTATTGTATTTGAAGTTTAAATTTTCAATAGTAATTAAATTATCAAAATTAAAATTTTTATTTTCCATATTTAAATAAATTAATTATTTAATCTTAACTAAACCTAAAATATGTTCTAAAGCTTTTTCTGATGTAACTTCCTTTATATTTGCATTTTTTTTAGTTGAATCTAATAATCAATCCTGAATTGATTTTACCACTTCTGATGATTTAGAATCTAAAGAGTATGTATTATATAAACCAATTTTTTCTGTATTTTGATAATTTAGCGCACCTTTTAATGTGATAATAGCAGCTCTTAAATTATTAATTCTAAGTTCATATTGCTCTTTATCTTCTTTTTTTGTATTGCTTTCCTTAATTTTTTCTTCATACATTTTAATTTTATTTTCATATTCAGTAACTTTTTCTTGTTTTAAGAATTCATTACTTGGAACTATATATGATGAACTTTCAGCAATGTAATCAGCAACATTAATCATTAAATTTGAAGATAGTTCAGAATCTTGAATTTGACCTTTAAATAAGAAATTTAAAAAGTGCTTTGTAGATTTATCATATCTTTCATCTCCGGTTTTAATAGCAATTAAATTAGATCCACCTTTTTGATATGTTTCTATTTGATCACTGGCTCTATTTTTGATTACTTGTCCTTCGTAGTAAACATCATCATTTGTAGCAAAAGTTTTAAAGAGATTTTCATTAATTACAATTTCGCCATTTTCATTTTTTGATGTTGCAAAAAATGATTTAGAAACTGGTGATTGCACTGTTTGGTTAACCCCTACTAATGGTGCATAAGCTATAGCAGTTTTAAAATTTCTAATATCTCATGATGCTCAATCAGTAGCTCCGTTTGCAGCATATCTAACATTAAAGAACACTTGTGATTCTTTAGCATTTCCATTTTCATCTTTTTGATTTAAAGTAGTTTTATTAACTGTTTGTTTGATTTCAGATTTAGCTGAAAATTTGCTAAATAAATCTTTAAATTTATTTTGAAAATCAGTATCTTTTTCAAAATTGTAATTTACTAATTTTGGATTTTTTTCTTTATACTCTTGAACAGTTACTAAATCTTTACCTGTTTCATTTTTTAAAGCTTTAAAAAATGCATCTTGTTGATAGTCAATTGTAAAGATAGTAGCATCACCTTCTGTACCTGTAAAATCAATATCTAATCCATCGTAAAACTTCTTAGAAAATTCTAAAGTTGTTAAAATTCCTTTAAATGTGTTGTCATTTACAGTTAATCCATTATAAACAGTATTGCTTTTTGCTTTTAATTTTTTAAATAAGCTTTTTTCTGAAAGGGCAGTTCCTTTTGTTATAGCTTCCATTGATTTTTTATAAATATTTGAATTTTCATCAACTGTTCCACCATTATTTTTAATTAATGTAAGTATTTCATACATAATATCTAAGTTAAATACTAATGCATCAACATCAGTTACATCAAATGGAATGCTATAAATTTTATTAGGATCTAATCCTTGACCTGCAAGTTCATTATGAGCTTTTAAAATTCTTGGATTAAATAAATCTGGTTTAATTACAGTATCTGAAATATCTAATAGTGAATCATACTGATGAGCATTAAATGCGGCAGCTTGATTTCCTAAAACTAAGTTATAAATTAAACCTGGATGTGAATTATTTTTTAATTGTGATAATAATTGATTTGCTAATTTTACTTCTGAATGCTCAGCTTTTGTAGTATCTGAAAAAAGTAATTCAACATCAAGTAAATCTTTGTTTTCATCTTTTTTTCTTTCTTCTGGTAAATAAACATTATTATAATATTTAATTACAGGAGCTAACGATCTCATTAGTGGTCAAATATCACCTTGTGCAGTTGCTAATTTAACTTTAGGCTCAACATTTTGTGTCCCACAAGAAACAACAGTACCTACTGCTGTTATTGTACTTAGCATAAATAAAGTTTTAAAAATATTTTTCTTTTTAAAAATTTTCATAATTATAAGAATTTATTTTATTATTAAATTTGGTATTTCAATTTAATAAAATTTTTTAAAATTTTCCCTTCTTTTTGTATTTTATTAATTTATTAATTATATTGTAAAGTGACTATTTATAAAATAAATAGCTTTATAAATTATAAAACAAAAAAGGAAAAAAACTAAATTTTAAAATTATTAGAAAAAATTAAAACTAAAATAAATAAAAAAAATATACATATTTTACAATTTAAAAATTATTAATATGTATATTTTGTATTTTTATCTATCAAAATAGAAAGTTAAGTCAAATTCACGAATAGAGTTAGGTTCTGTAGGAACGTCAGTCGTATATCAGCCTCCTCATTTTGCACCACTATAAATAACTTTTAAATAATCATTATTATAATGCGATCTAATAATTCTATAGTTTTCATTTATAAATTTTCTTTGTCTTCTGCCTCTTACTGAAAAGAATCATTTTTCGGTATCAATTCAAACTCTACTTAATGGTTTTTTTATCCATGATATTCAATCTCAAGAATATAGCGACCTCGATCTATTGTTAGTTAAAATATAAGTGTCGCCATTATCTTCAACAAAGAAAATAGCTTCAGATTTAAAATCATAAAAGAATTTATAAGGATTTGCTCTTTTATTATAAGATCAACCACTTAATAATGGGGAATAAATACTTCCGTTGTTATCAACTCATTCTAATTTAATTTCAGAAAAATGAGTCAAAGCAGCTCTTTGTGTTAAAAATGAAAAATCTGTTTTATCATTTGCAATTTCAAGAAATAATTCTTCAAATTCACTAGTTACTGCACCTTCAGCAATTAAATAAAGTCCTTGATCAGTAGAGTTAGTTCTTCTATAAATTCCACTTTTATTATTTGGGAAAATTAATGAAGATATTCTATATCTATAACTTGTTGATCTTTTATTTTGTAAACCAGTATTTTTAGCCATTGGTACTAAAAATCATTTTTGCTCTGGATGATTGTTTGTCGCAACATGAGACATTAATTTAAAAACCCCAGCGACTGGTGTTTTTATAGCGGTTAGACAATATGATAAATCATCACCGCTAGTTTTATTCATAACTATTCTTTCTTGAGTATCATAATGGAAAATAAAATTTGGTAAAACACCATTATTTGTTCTGTTTTCATATAAACTCGTTACTTCATCTTTTTGTGTTTCTTCAACATATGTAAAAGAATGTTTTGGCATATTGTAACCATACATTACAAAATTTTTACCTTTATTATTGGTTAAATAAAGTTCAAGATTTTGATATTCTTTACCATAACTAGGCGCAAGTAAAGGGATTTTATCTCAAGAATATTCATTTGTTTCTTCGAAGATACATTTATCTAATGGTGAAATATTAGAACTATTTGCAATATTTGTTTTTAAATTATTTGATACGCTACTTCAATCTGGACAAGCAAATGCATAAGATGCAGAAGCTCCTTCACTAACATCAGCAACATTAGCAGTTTGAGGAACAGATAATCTAAATGGTGCAACTGCTTGTGGTGTTCATGGATTTGGATTAGCATGTGTAGGTAGTTCTACATAATGTTCATTTAATATTTCAGGCTCATGAATTCTTGTTGTTTCAACTACCCTTCCTGCGGGGTGGTGAACATGAGTAGGATCGATAGGAACAGCATCTACTCTTCATGCAGATCTAATTGAAGTTCCTAATACTGGTCCATCTGAGAATCATTCTCTTTGATATGAAAAAGATGTTCTAAGTGCATTAAGTCCCATTCTAGCCATATCATAATCACCTGATTCATAAGTAACACGATCTGTTCTAATGATATCAATTAAATTTTCACCCGTTCCTCTAGCGTTATAGAAATGATCATCAGCTCTAACTTCGTATAAATAAGCTTCACGAGGATGTTGTGGTACATAAGCTCTAAGTCAACTACCAAAAAATCTTATAGCGGCTGTTGGTGTATCTGAAAAAGATACAAAATAACTTTGACCAAAGTTAGTAGAAACTATATGCTCAAAGAAATTTCTCACATTTCCAAGATTCCTAAATCCTTCTCTAAAAATTACATCTGGTGGTCTTGTATCCACTCTATATACATATTGCGGTGGTGTAGGGTCAAGTAAAATCGGATGTTTGTTATTGGATTTTTCTAATGAACCCATCATTTGTTTTAAAATATTTTTTTTCACTTTTCTCCTTTTTTTGTTTTTTTGGAGACTTATTATAACAAAAAAGTAAAAAAACAATAATATTTTTTTTAAAAATTTTTGATTTATTTTTTTTAAATATAATTTTTATTTATAATTTTTAATAAAATTTAATTTTTTTTGATGAATAATTTATATAAAAAACATTAATTAGTTTGAATTAATTTACGAATTAATTTTATTTAACTAGAACTAAAATAAAAAAATTTATTTTTATAACAAATAAATGAAAACGAAAAATAGTGTAAAAATAAATAATAATATAAATGTATAATTATGTTTTCTCATCAAAAAACAAGAAAACTTTTTTTTTAATTGTGATAAAAATTAAAAAAATAGCAAAACAAAAACCCTACAACAAAAATAATTTTTAAACATTAAATTTGTTTGTAGAGTTTTTGTTTTTATTATTTTATATTAAACATTTCTTTTTAAATTATGAAATGTTTTTTCTCCATCATAAGAAGAAATTTCACCCAATTCTTCTTCGATCGCTAATAATCTATTATATTTAGCAACTCTATCAGTTCTAGATAATGAACCTGTTTTTATTTGTCCAACGTTTAAAGCCACAGCTAAATCAGCAATAGTAGTATCTTCTGATTCTCCAGAACGGTGAGAAACAATTGCGCTAAATCCTGCTTTATGAGCTAATTCAATTGCATCAATTGTTTCGGATAATGTTCCAATTTGATTTAATTTAATTAAAATAGAATTAATAGAATTTTTTCTAATCGCTTCTGATAAAATAGCTGGATTAGTTACAGTTAAATCATCTCCCATAATTTGATGGGTTTTCCCAAATCTTTGATTAAATTTATGAAAACCATCTCAATCAGCTTCTGCAAAACCATCTTCAACTGAAATAATTGGATATTTCTCAAATAAATGAGCATAATATTCTACTAATTCATCAGTAGTAAATTCTACTTTAGCTTTGATAGAAGCAAAATTTTTATCCCCAGATTCGATTGCTGCTTTTAATTTTTTAAATACATATTTTTCATTTTTTTCATCATATAATTCAGAAGCTGCAGCATCTAACGCTATAGCTACTGCATTAGGTCCTGAAACAGCTGGATTATACCCTGCTAATTTAATAGCTTTTACTAAAAAGTCTAAAGCTTCTTCGTGTGATGTTAAATTAGGTGCAAATCCTCCTTCATCTCCCACTTGTGTCCCATGATTATTTTGTTTTAATAATTTAGCTAAATTATGGAAAATAAAATTAGCAACTTGTAGTGCTTCTCTAATAGAATTTGCACCTAGAGGCATAATCATAAATTCTTGAAAATCAATGGTATTAGAAGCATGTTCACCACCATTTATAACATTTAACATAGGTACAGGTAATTTTCTAGCGTTTGTTCCACCAATATATCTATATAATGGTAGATCTAATTCATTAGCAGCTGCTCTAGCTACCGCTAGTGATACACCTAAAATTGCATTAGCTCCTAATTTTTTCTTAAAATCTGTTCCATCTAACATAATCATTTTATTATCTATTTTTCTTTGATTAGTTACTTCCATCCCGATAATTAAAGGTGCTATTTTGTTATTAACGTTATTAACAGCCTCCATAACTCCTTTACCACCAAATCAATTTTTAGCATATTGATTGTTTTGATCTCTTAATTCTAAAGCTTCTCTGGTTCCAGTAGAAGCTCCTGAAGGTACTATTGCAGAACCAAAGCCACCTAATTCGGTTCTAACTTCAACTTGAATAGTAGGATTACCTCTCGAATCAAGAACTTCTCTTGCATGAATATTAGTTATTAATGACATATCTTCTCCTTAATTAAAATTTTTTAAATTATAACAATTTTTTTATCTTTTTATTTTATTTATTGTATATTTTTTCACAAAGACTTGAACAGCAAATTGTATACTATGATTGATTGATTTTTTAGTTCTTGTTTTTGTTATATTTAAAAAAACATAAAAAATAATGGATTAATATAATTATGGTAAAGGAATTTTTTTAATTCTTAAAAAAACAAGCAAATAAAAACAAAACTAATAATGGTAATTTAGTGTTTACTTTAATATTAAACGCTAATTTAGATTTATTTTAAATTGCATTGGGTAAAATGAAAAATGAAATTTTTACAAATGCATATTCTGAAAACAAAGAATTGTTATTTAAAAATATTTTATATTTATTAGATATAAGAAACGAAAAAAGTTATTTAAGTGTTTTTTAAAAAAGAGTTGAAAATTTTGTTTAGAAATAAAGATTTTTTAATAATAAATCGTCTTATTTTAGAAATTTTAAGATTAGAAAGATGAGATTATCTTTTTAGCTTTTAGATTTTAAATTTTAAGATCAAAAAATAGTAAAAATTATTAAAAATGAAATAAATTTAACTCAATCATCTTTATTATTTAAATGATTATCTTCATTAAGAATACACAAAAAAAAATTAATTTTTAAAAAAAATAGTTAAACTTTTACAAATTGAAGAAAAAGAATATAAAAAGTTATTAAAAATAAAGTAAGATTAATTAGATGTAGTAGAAACGAAATTAACTAATAAAAATAATAATATTGATTTTTCGAAAATTCCTTCAAAAACAATGAAAAAATATGCATTTTTATTTTCTAAAAATGAACTTTATAAAGAAAAATATTATAAATTTTTAGAAGATTTAAAATCAAATAAAGCAAAAGTCAATTTAAATAATCTTTTTTGGTGATGTAGTTTCTAAAAATAATTTTAAAGATCAAAATATAACTGATACTTTGGGTGTTTAATTTTATAAATTACCTAAAATTTAATTATCTAATACACTAATTGTCGCTGATACTTCAGACTCTATATGCGACATTAATTTTATTCCTATTTCAACTTTGCTTTCACTAACTTATCAATATGCACTATTATTGTCAGGTAAATTTAAAAATAAATTTTTAATTTTTTCATCAAAAGCAAAATTTATCGAATTAAAAGGCGAAAAATTATCTCAAGATATACTTCAAACTCCAAAATCATTGCAATCACAAATTCAGAAAGTATTTTAATTTAATTTTAAATATTACATTATTAAATAAATTAAAACAAATTCAAATTCAAGAATATATTTTAATTATTTCTAATTTATAACTTGATATCATTGTTACAAACGCTAATATTTTAGTTTTTGAAATGCTAAACTTCAAATTAAAAACCATAATTATATTTTGGCAAAAATCATTTTTTGAAATACTGGTTATAGTACACTGTTCCTGTTGTTAAAAATACTGAAAAAGTGATAATGTTATCTGGATATAGTCAAAATCTTTTAAAAAAATTAACTGAATTCGGTTTTAATGCTTTAGAAAATTGTAAACCAATAAATTTTATATTAAAAACATGAGAAAAATATAATTATATTTAAAAATTAATTCAAAATAGTCGACAATTAATTTTTAAAAAAATATTTTATTTTCATATTTATTATTTTTTTTGAAAAATACTATTAATTTTAAAGAATTAATCAACATTATAAATTGGTAATATATATCTAAAAAAAATTAATTTAAAAGTGACTTTAATTAAAGTTTAAAAAAAACAACTAAATTTTAATAAGGTCACTTTTTACTTTTTATTATTTATAAAAAAAATATAATTTAAATATATAAAAGTTAAAAGATATAGTTCTTCTTATACAAAAAATGTAAATGATGTTTTGGCGGTAACCTATGTTAAAAATTAAAAAAATTTTATTTAAATTATTAATGACTTTAGGAATTTGTAGTGTTTTTAGTTTAAGTTCTTGTGCTTTACTTTAAAAAAGACAACAAACTTTTAAAAGTGAAAAAGATCAATTTAAAGAAGGTGAAATTGAAATAAAGAAAATAGCTTCATGAATTAGAAAAAGTAATAATGATAACTTTGTTTTTTATGTTGGCTATGATAAATTAATATTAGAAAATGAAAGAAAAAACACTAATTTTTTTTACACGAAAATGAAGTTTATAAAAAAATATTTAATGAAGATAAAAATGGAAACTCTCTTACTAAAATTTCTAAAATAATAAGTACAGTTGATGAATTTGAAAGAATTTTTGGGGAAAATGGAAAAATACTTTTTAGCCTTGTTGAATATGGTTATTTTTCAAAAAAAAATAAATTTTTAATTTTTGAAATAAAAGTGATATTTTAAAAAATCAAGAAATTACATTAAAAGAACTAAATAATTTTTTTAAAATTAATAATATTGTCCTTTATAAAACAAAGGAATCGGAGCAACGTGTACCTATTTTCATTGAAAAAAACGATAGGGAAAAAATAATAGATATAAAATATTTTTCAAATTGGCCAAGAAGTCATATAAAATTTAGCCAAGCATCTACCACAGATGAAAAACGAGATGTTTATGGTTTTGTGTCTTTTTCTAAAAAATATTAAAATAGTTGAGTAAAACATTTCATCAGATCAAGAACATGATAAATTGATTGAAAAAATTTTAGAATTAGTAAAAAAACATAACTTAAAGTTTCAATAAATATTTAAAAAACATTATAAGTATTTAATATTTTTACTTTAAAAATGATCTTATTTAAAATTTAAAAAAATGACAAAATTTAAATAAGGTCATTTTTTATACAAAAAAAGCACATTTTTTTGCTTTTTATTTATTTATAAGAAAAAATACAGATAAAAAAAATATAATTTAATTATATAAAAATTAAAAGGAGAATAAAATGAAAAAAAATTAAAACTAATAAAATCATTAATTGGTTTAACACCTATTTTAATAACAGGTGGCATACTAACTACTTCTTTAATAATTCCAAAAAAAGATAATCAAATTAAATTTGATTATAAGAATATATTAGAACAAAGCTTTAATCATATAGATTTAAAAAGCTCAACAACTCAAAAAAATAATTTACTCAATAATAAAATAGTAAAAAGAAAAACTAATATTTTAATGCCGCAAAGTGAAAAGTATTCTTCAATAGTACAAGAAATTAATAATACTTTTCAAGTTAAATTACTTCTTAATTATCCTGTAGAAGTAAAAGAAAATATTGAAGATGATGTTAAATTTTTTCAAGAAAAAAACACAAAATTTAAAGATAAAATAATTCAAAAATTTAATTTTATTAAAAATATTGAAATTAGTGAACTTTCACCGATAATTTGATTATATTTTGATAATGAAGATGAAAAACAAAAATTTATTAATGAAATTTTTAATGATGAAGATTTTTATCAAATTATCGATTTAGAATACAATTCACATGTTGTTGAAAGTAATATTTTAAATAATGATAAATCTGATGCTTATTATGAAAAGTTGTGATATGAGTATCCTACCGAAATATACAAAGATAATTTAAATATTATTAATTTTAACAAATCACATATTAAATCTTGATATCCACAAAGCAAAATTGGAATTTTGGAAGTCGGAGTTTCAAATCAAAAAACTAAAAAAAGCTTTTATCAAGGCATTATTGATGAAACGATAAGCAAAAAAATATTTAAAGATTTTAAAATAAGTAAAGATGGTGATTTACCTCCTAGTTTTCACGCTGGAATGGTTGCTGGAATAGCCGCTGGAAGAGATGGGGTTGACACTGATGCAATAGTTTATTCTGCGGCATTTTGAGATAATTATAAATGACAAAAGCAAATAGAATGAATGGTAATTGAAAATAATGTTAGAGTTATAAATCATAGTTATGGAGCAGGAGGACATTACGACAAAGAATATAATGAACAAGCATATTTTTTAGATTATATTGCTAGAAAATATGGAGTAGTAAATGTTTTTGCAGCAGGTAACGGTCATGATAAAAAAGAAGAAGATGATAATAAATTTATTGATAATAAAACATTATCATTTAATTCAATTGTTGTAGGTGCTCTTAGTGATTATAGTACAAAAAATAATTATTGAATATCAAGTTATTCTAACAGAACTTTAGAAGATAAATTTAGCGACTTACCAAAACCATTAGTAGTGGCTCCGGGTTCTTTTAAATATAACAATCGTATAAATATCGAAAAAAAAGATCGAGGAACAAGCTATGCTGCACCAATGGCAACTGGAGCAATTAGTGTTTTACTAAAAGAAAAAAGTTCATTAAATTATGATTGAAAAAGAGTACCATCAATTAAAGCGATTTTAGCAGCTTCTTCCAAATTAAAGCCAAATGATAGAAATTTAGAAATAAAATCCAATGGCCTTAGTAAAGCTTATGGATCAGGCTTAATTGATTATGAAAGAATGAAAATCGCTGCAGATAATTTAAAAATTATTAGTGTAGGAAGAGAAAAAGAAAATGAATATATTTTTGAAAGTAATGATTTATATTTAACTAGAGGCGAAAATATAAAAATCGCTTCTGCTTGAATGAATAATGGTGGAATTTTAAGAGATAAAGAAAACAGACCTATTCTTAGTTATAATTGATGAGATTTTTTAAATCCAATTGGACTTGTTTCTAAAACAATAGGAAAAATTCCTGGGGAAATAAAATGAAATCTCGAACATAATAATGAAGAATGATTAAAAAAAGGTGAAACTGAAAAAAGACAAAATAATAAATTTTTTACAGATTTTGATTTATATTTAGAAAAATGAAATGGCTATTTATGAGAAACAGTTAAATCAGTAACCGTTGTAAATAGTAATGTTGAAGTGATTGATTATAATATTAATGAATCTGATAAATATAGAATAAGAGTTAAAAAATATTCAAATATTTTTGAAAATTCAATAAATGATGTTTTAGGGATTACTTATGTTAAAAATTAAAAAACTTTTACTCAAATTATTATCATTATTAGGACTTTGTAGTATTTTTAGTTTAAGCTCTTGTTCTTGATTGTATAATCAAAAATTTTTTAGAAATACAAAAGATTTATATGAAGAAGGAAGAATTGAAATTAGTAAAATAAATTCTTGAATTGATAAAAGTGATGAAGATAATTTTGTTTTTTATCTACTTTACAATGAATTAATATCAGAAGATGAAAGAAAAAATAATATGTTCGAAGATGAAGTTTATGAAAAAATATTTAACGAAAAAAAAGGAACTAACTCTTTTCTTAAAATTTCAAAAATAATAAGTACGGTTGAAGAATTTGAAAGAATTTTTGGAAAAAATGGAAAAATACTTTTTAACCTCATTAAAAATAATTATTTTTCTAAAAAAAGTAAAATCTTTAATTTTTGAAATAAAAATGATATTTTAAATAATCAAGGAATCGCATCAGAGAAATTAAATAATTTTTTTAAAAATAACAATATTTTTCTTTATCGAACAAAAATATTGGAAAAACAAAGATTTATGTTTATCGAAAAAAATGATGATGAAAAATTGATCGATATTAAATATTTCGATATTCATCCAAGAAGTCATATAAAATTAGAATATAATCAGCCAATTCTTGCAATTGAAAAATGAGATCTTTACGGTTTTATGCCTTTTTCTAAGAAATATACAATAACTGATAAGCAAATTTCTTCAGATCAAGAACATGATGAATTGATTGAAAAAATTTTAAAATTAGTTAAAAAACATAATTTAAAATTTTAATAAATAAAAAACATTAATTATTTGATTTTTTTATTTAAAAAACACAAGCTATAATTTGGCTTGTATTCCTGAAATAAACTTTTAAGTGCAATACTTTTGTGTTTGCACTTTTATTTTAAAATTTTACATTAAATAAAGTTTAAAATTAGTTAAAATTTATTTTTCAATAACCATTTTTAGTGCCTATATATTTAATAATATTAAAATCTTTTAAAATTTTTATTTCTCTTTTAATTGTAATTATTGAAATATTTAATTTTTCCATCATTTTTTTTATGCTTATTTTAGGGTCTTTATAAATTAATAATAATATATCTTTTTGCCTTTCATTTAAAATATAAAAAATTTTATTATTTAATTTATATAAAACATTTTTATCAAAATTATCGGTATCATTTAATTGATTTTTGATATTATCGGTATCATTATTGGTATCATTTACAGCAGAATCGGTATCATTAGGAATAAAATCGGTATCATTTAATTTATTTTTGATATTATTGGTTTCATTTATAACAAAATTTGTTTTATTAGAATAAAAATTAGTTTCAAAACTATTGTTATTTAAATAATTAAAATTTTTATTAAATAAAGTTACGATAATTCCCGTGCTTGAAATAAAAAAAATCGGTTTTTTCTCATTATCTTCATAAGAAAAAAATATTTTTCTAACTCCTGTACCATAATTTTCAATATAATTTAATTTATCTAAAATTCTAACTATAGTTTTATTTCTTTTAGAATTCATTCCATATTTAATTTTTTCTAAAGTCAAACCATTAATTAAACCTCCAGGAGAAAAAAAATTAATTTTATCTTCAAAAATTTCTATTTTTATTTCTTCATCTAATGTTCAATCTCTATGACAAAAAGCATTTAATAAAGTTTCTCTTATCGCCTCTTTAGGAAAGCTTTGAATTTCTGTTCTTTGACCTGAACCATTAAAAATAATTTTTTTAGGGTTAAATAAATCAATTTTTTTTAAAAGTGAATCTATTTGTTCAATGATTGAACCTTTAAATTCTTTTTTATCATAAAATTGATTTATATTTGATTTTTCTAACACTAACAATTTACTAATTCAAGGATTTTGATCGCTAAATAATAAAGCTGCATTATTGAAAAAATTATTATTGATCAAAAATGACAAAAAATTTAAATCAAAATTTAAATTTTTTGTCATTAATTTTATTTTCAAATATTCAAAAGTGAGATTTTGATTTTCTGATTTTCAATTTTCAAATTCATAACTTTTAGTTGATTTATTCATTTTCAAAAGATCCAAAGTTGTGCATTTTCTTTTTGATGAACCAACCCTTAAATAAGCAATTTCATTATTGTTTTTACTATTTTGACGAAAAGAATAAGGCTTTGAATCACCTTCGGAAATTTCAATAGTAAAAGGATAAATATTAGGATAACATTTAATTAAATGCCTCACATTAGGAGTGAAGGCATTATCGATTAAGTTAGTAATAGTATCATTTCAACTTTTTTTGTGCAAATCTATTCAATCATAATAGATTCTTTGACTTTTATCTTCAACACCTAAAAAAATTTTCCCGCCATTACTATTTAAAAAAGTAGAAATCTCAGCTTTAAATTCATTTATATCTTCAGGAATATCAAACTTAAATTCCGTTTCATAATCTTCTACTTTTTTTAACTCTGTATAATTTTTGTTATTTTTTAAAAAATCAAGAATTTCTTTTTCTTTGTTATTTTTTCACAATTACTTACACCTATGTTAATTTAAATTATTAAAGTTAATTTTAATTAAAAAGTTGTTTAATTTTTTTATCCAAAATTTTTAAATTCTCTTCAGCTTTTTGCTCATTTTTATCAATCGAAAATAAATAAACTTTAATTTTGTTTTCAGTTCCTGATGGTCTTAAACTAATTCAGGATTTATTTATAAAATGAATTTGAATCATATTTTCAGGTTTTATATCTTTATATCCATTTCTATAATCAATTATTTCTTTAACTTCTAATTCAAAATTAATTTTAAGAAATTTTTCAAAATAACTATATAATAATTTTTTATTTTGAGTATCAAAAATAATTGAATTAATTTTGCTTTTTACATAACCGTATTTTTGATAAATTTGTTGAAGTTGATTAAAAAATGAAAAATTTTCTTTTTCGTTTTGTAATATTTCAATCAAAATTCTAATTGATTGAAAAGCATCTTTATCATATGATAAATTATAATCAATTAAAGAACCATAACTCTCTTCAAAAGCAAAAAGTTTTAATTCTTTATTTGTTTGTTTATATTTTTCAATTAAAGGAGACATTCATTTAAAGCCTGTTGGTGTAATTTCAACATTAATTTTATTTTCTTGAGCTATTATATGATTTAAATTACTTGATACAAATGAATAAATTAAGAGTCCATTATTTTCATTAATATATTTATTTTCAATTAAGTAATTGAAAATAATTGTAGCAAGCTCATTACCTGTAAAATAATGATTAATTTCTCCTAGATTTTCGACTAAACCTACTCTATCAGAATCAGGATCACTAATAATTCCATATTTAATTCTTTTTTCTGACATTAATTTAATAGTATTGCTATAAGCACTTATTTCTTCAGGATTTGGTTTGTTTGCATAATGAAAATTAGATGAATTTTTCATCTCTTTTTCTACATAATGTACTTCAACATCTGATTGTTTAAAAAAATTTTTCATAATTTTAGAACCAGTACCATGCAATGGAGAATAAACAAATTTAGCTTTGTTTTTAAAGCTATTATTACTAATTTGAAGTTTTTTTAAGTTATTAATATACTCATTTTCAATAAAATTTATATTAATATTTTTTTTATTGAAATTTAATTTTTTATTAGTAATTTTTTGTTTTATAGCTTGGTAAGGTTTAATAAATTTTAAAATATCATTTACTTCATCAGGTAAACATTGCGCGCCTAAATGATTATAAATTTTAATCCCATTATACTCTTTAGGATTATGAGAAGCTGTAAAATTTATTCCTGCCTTAGCTTTTAATCTTTTTATGGCAAAACTTAAAACTGGAGTAGCTAAAATTTCTTTAGTTGTATAAATTTTTATTTTATATTTTTTAGTTAAAATGTTAGCTGCCAATTTTAAGAAAATTCATGATTTTTTTCTATTATCCCTAGCTAAAACAATACCTTCTTTTTTTATATTAGGAAATTTTTTTAATAAATATAATGCAAAGCCATTTACAACACGATAAACATGCTTTTCATTCAATTTATCAATACCATCACCTAAAATACCACGCATTCCTGCTGTTCCAAATTCCAACATAAAACCACCTTATTCTAATAGTTTATTTAATTTTAAAACACTAAAATCAATTGTTAAATATGAACCAGATACTAAAACATCAGCTCCAGCTATAAAACACTTTTTAGCAGTTTTATCATTTATTCCACCATCTACCTGAATTATAATATTTAAATTATTTTTTTTAATATAATCTCTAGCTTTTTCAATTTTTTTTAATGATTCAACTATAAAACTTTGACCGCCAGCCCCAGGGCTAACTGACATAATTAAAAGTAGATCAATTTTATTTAAAAAAGGGATTATTTTTTCAAATTCTGTTTCAGGTTTAATTGATAGACCTATTTTAACTTTGGGTTTATATTTATCAATTAAATTAAAAATTTCTTTTTCATTTTCAAATGCTTCATAGTGAATAGTTGCATAATCTACTACATTAACAATTTTTTTAATTATTTCTTCAGGATTAAAAGCCATAATATGGATATCCATAGTATGGCTTGGGCTATTTTTTTTTATATCAATGATTTCTTCAACACTAATTGCATAATTAGGAACAAATTTTGTATCCATATAATCATAATGGATTCAATCTATATTATTTTGAATTAGTGTGTTAGCCATTTTTATTCTTTCATCTTTTTTTACACTTAATAATGATGGGCTAATTTTTTTCATCTATTTCTCCTAAAATTTTTTTTAAAAAAATTAAATAATTTTTATATCTTTGTTCGGGAATGATGTTTTGTTTTGTTGTTTGTTTCACCATACAATCATTTAAATTTTCTTTGTAGTGTAAACATGTACGAAATTTACATTTAACATATTTATCTTGAAAAATTGCAAATCCTTTAGCTATTTCATTTTTATCTAAATTAATATCAAAAAGCGAAAATCCTGGTGTATCAACAATTTTTCCTTCATTTCAGTTAATTATTTGCACCAATCTTGTTGTATGTTTACCTCTATTTAAAGCAAAAGATATTTCGTTAGTTTCATAATCTTGATTTGATAATAGATTAATTATTGTTGTTTTACCAACACCTGTTTGACCCATAAAAACACTAAGTTTATTTTTAAAAATTGCTTTTAATTTTTTTAAGATATTAAAATCTTTATTTTTATTATCTAAAAAATAAATTTCATAATTCATTTTTAAATAATCAATTAAAATTTCTTTATATTTATTATTTAAATCAATTTTAGTAATTAAAATAATTGGTTTAATTTTTTTTGCTTCAGCTACTAATAAAAATTTATCTAAAAGCAAACTTGAAAATGTAGGTTGCTCTATTGACATTACAATTACTGCTTGATCAATGTTAGCTATTTTTGGTCTTATAAAAAAATTTTTTCTTTCATAAACAAAATTTACAAAACCTTCACTAGAAAATTCAACATAATCACCCACAACAGGAGAGAGACCATTTTGTCTTAATTTTCCACTTCCTCTTAATCTATATTCTTTATTATTTTCATCTACAACATCATAAAAACCAGCTAAAACACGGATAATTTGACCTTTCATTAATTACCTACATTTATCAATAAATAAATTATGATTGCAATCAGTAAGATGAAAATAAAAAAAGAAACAATTAAAAAGATCAATCATTTTTTAGAGCTAAAAATATTTTTTAAGCTTTTTGTCTTTTTTTCTTTAAATGAAATTTCTTCTTCATTTCAACGACTTGGTTCTAAACAAGTGTTTAGATCATTATAGAATTCTTTCATATTGTTGTAACGGTCTTTAGGATTTTTAGCTAATGCTTTTAATATAACATTGATTAATCCATTAGAAGTGGTAGGTTTTAAACTCTTTATTCTTGGAACAGGATTATTTCTATGTTTATCAAGAATTTCAATAAAATTTGCCCCTTCAAAAGGTACACGTCCAAGTAGCATTTGATAAATGCTTATTCCTAATGAATAAATATCAATTTTAATTGCTGATTTCTCTTTTTTATAAATTGAAATTTCACCTGGCACATAATGTGGACTTCCAACTACTTTTTGTTCTGCTGTTATTCTTTTAGTTCGATCGTCGATCGCTATTCCTAAATCAACTATTTTTATTTCATTTAAATTAGTAATCATAATATTAGTATCTTTAATATCGCGATGACTAATATTATGATCATGAATAGATTTAAGACCTAATGCAATTTGTTTTGCATATTCAACAACTTCTTCTTGCGGCAAACTTCCTGCTTCATCAATTTTATTTTTTAATGTTACGCCTTCAACATATTCCATTGCAATTCAATATTCATCATTTTCGCTATCTGAAAAAGTTTCGTAAATTTCAGCCACATAAGTAGATTTAATTTTAGAATGAATTCTTATTTCTTCTAAAAATCTTTTAATTAAATTTTTTTTATCTGGAGAATTTAATTTTATAACTTTAATAGCGCAAGATAGATTATCGCTTTTTCTAATGGCATAATAAATATTCGCCATTCCACCTTTAGCTATTAAAGTTATAATTTGGTATTTTTCATTTAATTTAACTGCTTTATTAATTAACATTTTACAACCTTAAAAGTGCTATTGTTAAATTATCATTAGAATTGCTTTTTAGTGCTTTTTCAACAATTTTTTCGCATTGTTTTTTAAGACTAAAACCGCTAGAAATTAAAAGCGCTTCAAACTCATTATAGTTTATAAAATCATGAATTCCATCAGAAGTTAATAAAAAATATTTATAATCATCAATATTATCAATTGTTAAAAATTCTAATTCTAATTTTTTATCAGGACCTAAAGAAGACATTAAATAATGAGCGCCTTTAATTTTGGAAGCTGTTTCAAAATCATAATTTTCTTTTTTAATTAAATGATTTAAATAATTTTGATCAGTAGTTAATTGAATGAGTGTATCATCTACACAATAAGCTCTTGAATCACCTACATTTGCAATGTAAGCTTTTTTCTCTTTTTTATAAATTAAAATTGATACTAATGTGGTCCCCATATCATGATAATTAGGATGTTTTTTTGCAAATTCTATCATTGCACTAGTAACATTAGAAATATTATTAGTAAACCATTTTTTTACTTCGTTTTCATCAGCTGGTGGAATAATATTGTCAAAAAAAGTTTTTTTAAATTCATTTATTGCAATATCAGATGCTTTTTGACCACCAAAATGTCCACCCATTCCATCGCATAAAATCATTAAAATATTATTTTCTGTTTCGAATATTTCACTTTTGTCTTGATTTTCGTTTCTTTCACCTTTTTCAGAATAAGCTTTAAACTTCATTTAATTCTCCTAAAATTATATTTTTGATTTCTTCCGCTGCTTTATATAAATCATCATTTTTGATAATATATGGGAAATATTTTCTTTGTTTTAATTCATCTTTAGCTTTTTGAACTCTTTTTTCAATTTGAACTTTATCTTCTGTACCTCTTTCATTTATTCTTTTTTTCAACTCTTTAATTGAAGGTGGTTTAATAAAAATGGGAATTAATTCACTTTTTCTGTTTAATTTTTGAAAAAAATCGAAAATTTTAAGTGCGCCAAATGTTTCAATTTCTAAAATTGGGTTAAATCCTTCATTTTTTATTTTTTCTATTTCGCTAAAAAGAGAACCATAATAATTGTCGAAGTGTAAATTCCACTCAATAAATTCATTATTTTTAATTTTTTGTTCAAATTCATCTTTTGAAATAAAATAATAATGAAAACCATCTTTTTCACCATTTCTAGGTTCTCTTGTTGTGGCAGAACAAGCTAATTTTAATTTTAATTCTTTAAAAGTGAATAATATTTTTTCAATCGAACCTTTACCTACACCTGAAGGGCCAACTAAAATTATAATTTTATTATTTTGTTTTTTCATTCGCTCCATCCTTAAATATGTTTTAAAAAAGAAATTTTAGTTTTTGTATATTTTTTTTGTTTGATTAAAACAAGTTCTTCAAAATTATTTAATAAAATTTCAAAATCACTTTCAATAATTAGTTTTCCACTTTTTTTTAATAAATTATTTTTTAAAATTAATTTTATTGAGTTAAAAAGTAATTCTTTTTCTTTATAAGGGGGATCTAAAAAAATAAAATCATATTGATAATTTTTATTTTGCGATAAAAAATTTAATGCATTTAAATTATAAATATTTAAATTATTAACTTTAAAATCATCTTTATTTTTTTGTAAGTGTTTAAAAACTTTATTATTAATTTCAACAGCATCAACCAATTGTGAACCTCTTGAAATAAATTCGAAAGCTACTGAGCCTGAACCTGAAAAAAGATCAAGAACTTTTGAATCAGGAATATCAAATTGAATTGAAGAAAAAATAGCTTCTTTAATTCGATCGCTAGTTGGTCTAGTAATTGAAAAATCTACTTTTTTTATTATTCTATTTTTTAAAGTCCCTGATATAATTCTTAACATTTTGAAATTATACAAAAAAAAGTGAATTTTATGCTTTATTCATGGCAAAAAAAATGAAAATGATAAAAAAATAACTTCATAACAAAGTTGTTTTTGTAAACATAAAATTCTTTTTATTTTTTTTATTTTTTGTTTTGATATTTTTATAACATCAAAAAGTTGTTTATATAATTTTTAATTTTATTGAAAAATGCCTTTTTTAGGGAGTTTTTAGTACCTTGAAATCACTTTTTATTTAGCATTTAATAGCCATTAAAGATCAAATTCAATTACTTGGAACAATTAAACAAAATACAGCTTCTCACTCAAGAGCTGCAAACGAACTATTAACTTCCCAAATAGCTAACATTACAACAAATAATAGTAATGAGCATTCAACTACAATCATCTTCAATGATTTAGTATCTAATAGAAAATATAGTGACTTTAAGTTTTATTATCAATTAAATAATCAAAATTATTTAATTTGTAATAGTAATAAATCTAGTGATAATGCTAAACATAAAGTTAATGATTTTGAAACTGCTCCACAAGTTACAACTATAGTTGTTGAAGAGAAAACTGCTTCTGAAGATAGCGTAAAATTAAAATTCAAAATTACATCACCTGATGAAATTTTAGAAAATGATCAACAAGTTAGATTAACATTAACTATATCTAGTGAAAATAGAATTTATAGTTTTGAAAAAGATACTACATTATCATTAGATAATAATGATAATAATAGTGCTATTGCAGAATTTGATTTAAATGTTGAAGTTCAAGATACAAATTGATTAAATAGTGTTGATACTATTAAAAATGTAATTGAAGAAGGATTATCTTATAAATTTGATTTAAAATTTATAACAAAACCTGTAAGAGCTAATACAAATATTAAATTAGAAAATCTTGATAGTCAAAATAACGATCAAAATTATTTAGTTAAAGAAAATGCTAATAGTGTTGATAGAACTTTAGTTGTTCCTCCTAAATCAATTATCTTTAATCCAGCTTTTGAATTTAAATTAGATGATACAACTATAACTGAATATGATCCTAATAATAAACAAGCATCTCAATTTAAATTTAGTTGAGATTTTGATAAATTTGTAACTAATGCAATTAGAGATAAATATGTTGATTTAAAATTCTGTTCTTCAGATAATATTTGTTTTGTAACTGAAAAAGTGCAATTAACAAACGATTATAATGATAAAAATAATCCTAAA
>NZ_JNJY01000007.1 GCF_000701825.1 Mycoplasma collis ATCC 35278 | reverse complement strand
AGATCACCATCAATTTTAGTTAGTTTCGAAATAACAAAAGGAAATGATTTTGTTTTTCCTGGCGAAAATTTAATTATTTGAACAACTACTCCTTGAACATTAATAGCAAACTCAGGGGTTGCTATTGATGAAAAATTAATTTATTCTAAAATTAAGGTTGAAAATAAAGTTTACATTGTTGCTGATGAGTTAGTAGAATCTGTTGCAAAAGACATTGGCTGAAATGAATTTAAAGTTATTGAACAAATCAAAGGAATAAACTTAGATAAAGTCGAATATAGAAGACCAATTAAAAAAGAAAAATTTGGTAAAGTTGTTTTAGGCCACCATATTGATGTAAATGTTGGAACAGGTCTTGTTCATATGGCGCCGCTTTTTGGTGAAGATGACTTTGTTATTGGGAAAAAGAATAATTTAGATTTTATTATGCATGTTAATGATGATGGAACTTTAAATGAACATGCAAAAGAGTTTGAAGGTTTATTTTATGAAGATGCCAACAAACAAATAACATTGTTTTTAGAAAAAGAAAAAACATTATTGAAACTTGCTTTTATAAAACATTCATATCCTCACGATTGAAGAACTAAAAAACCTATAATTTATAGAGGAACTCCACAATGATTTGTATCTATAAATAAATTTAAAGAACAAATTTTAAATGAGATTGAAAACGTTAAATTCCCTTATGAATGAGCTAAAACTTGATTAATAAATATGATTGAAAATAGAGATTCTTGAACTATTTCAAGACAAAGAGTTTGAGGAGTTCCAATAACTATTTTTTATGATAAAGATAAAAATATTGTTATAAAAGAAGATATTTTTGACTATGTTATAAATTTAGTAAGAAAACATGGAACTGATATTTGATTCAGTTGAGATACTGAACAATTATTACCAGAAAAATATCGCAATTTAGGGTGAACCAGAGAAAAAGATATTATGGATGTTTGATTTGATTCGGGTTCTAGTTCTATAGCTGTCGATATCGAGAATATAACAAAACCTTTTGAACTATATTTAGAAGGAAGTGATCAATATAGAGGGTGATTTAATTCATCGCTTATCAACAGTGTTGTTTATAGAGGGAAAAGTCCTTATAAAGAATTATTAAGTCATGGGTTTATTGTTGATGAAAAAAATAGAAAAATGTCTAAATCTATTGGTAATGTTGTTAGTCCATTAGATATTGTGGAAAAATATGGGGCTGATATCTTAAGAATTTGAGTAGCTAACAGTGAATATACAAATGACGTTTCTTTCTCAAATAAAATTTTTGAACAAAACATTGAAGTTTATAGAAAAATAAGAAATACATTTAGATTTTTATTAGGTAATTTAAATGATTATGACCATAAACACAAAATAGAACTTGAAGGTGTTCATTTATTAATTGATGAAAAAATTAAAAAATTAAAAAATACAATTATTAAAAGTTATGACACTTATAGATTTATTATTGTTATAAAAGAAATAAATAATTTTATTATTGATTTATCTAATTTTTACTTATCAATAGCGAAAGATTGTTTATATACAGATTCGTTAAATTCACTTGAAAGAAAAATGTTTCAACAAAATTTTTACCATATTTTAGAAGTGTTAAACATTGCTTTAGCTCCTATATTACCAACAACTTCAGAAGAAGTTTATGAATTTATAAATAAAGAAGATAAAAAACTTAGTGTTCATCTTGAGTCGTTTTTCGACTATTGCGAAATTAACACTGACTATGAAAATATTTGAAAAGAGTTTTTTAATTTAAAAAATAAAGTTTATAAACAAATTGAAGAAAAAATTAAAAATGGAGAAGTAAAGAGATCTAATGAAGTGCATGTTATTTTAAATACAGAAAGTGAATTTTTAAGATCTTTAGATTTAAAAGCATTATTAATAGTAGGGAAAGTGACATTTGGCAAAGAATTTAAGGTAGATGTTTTTGAAAATTCAGGAAAGTGTCAAAGATGTTGAAATCATGAAGAACTTAATTTGATGAATGAAGATCTTTGCCAAAAATGTCAAAAAGTCTTAAAGGAATTAAATTAAATTGAAAAATAAATTTTTAAATTTAAAAAATGAATGACTTTCTTTTCCTTTAGAAAAAAGAATAAAAAGATATCTTTTATTTTTAGGCTTGTTTTTTATATTTATAATGTTTGATCAATTAACTAAAACACAAATTTTTAATGATGAACAGTATTCAAAGGCCTTTTTCAAACCAATAGATTATAATTATAAAATTATTGGATTTAGACCTATTTTACATCCGGGAGTTACTTCTGGATTGCATATAAAAATAGGATTTCTTGGAATCCATATATTAAGTTTTAGTTTTTCAATAGTTATATTATTTTTTGTATTTTGAACTAAAAAGATTACTTATATGGTTATTTTAGCTATATCTTTGGCAGGTATTTTAGGTAACACAATTGATCGGTTTTTATATGCCGATAATTCTGTAAAAGATTTTATTTTTCTTCCTTGATACGATCGTGGTACTTTTAATCTTGCTGATGTGTTTATTTTATCTTCTATAATTTTATTTTTTATTTTGATTATTTTAGAATCAATAAATGAATGAATAAAAAAAAGAAAAAACAAAAAAGAGCAAATGTAGTTTTGCTCTTTTTTTATAAAAAAAACCTTAAAATATGTTGTTTTTTTGGTATAATGCATGCATGTATTCTGCAAGTGAAAAAGAAAAATTTTATTTAAAAAAAATTGTAGAAAACTATATTAAAACAGGAGAGGCTGTAGCTTCTAAATCTTTAAAAGAAGCTTATGATTTAAATGTTTCTTCTTCAACTATTAGAAGTTTAATGCTTAGTTTGGAAAAAAAAGGTTTTTTAGAAAAATCCCATATTTCAAGTGGTAGAATTCCAACTCTTATTGCTTATGAATTTTATGCTAATGAATTAGTAGATGATTATAATGAACAATGGGAAGCTAAAATTATTGATATATTTAGCAAAAGAAGAAAAAACATTGATTTGACTATAGAAGAAGCGGTTAATGCAATTAGTCAAATTACAAATTTAACAATAATTACTGGCTCTACTAATAACACAGAAAGAATAAGATCAATTTCATTAACGCCAATTGATGAAAAAAATGGTGTAATAATTTTGGTAACTTCCAGTGGGAGAGTTGAAAATAAAGTAATTAATTTTACTAATAAAGTTCAAGAAAAAGATGTAAAAGTCGCTGTTAGAATTTTTAATGAAAGACTTTATAACGTTTTAATAAATGAAATAGAAAAAATTACTAATTTGTTAGCTCCTATTTTAGCAAAAGAAATTAAAAATTTTGATTTTATTATTCAGACTTTTATTCAAAATATTTTTAATTTTAAAAAACATTATAAATCGGAAGTTTTTAATAAAAATGATTTAATTCTTTCAAAAGAAATTTCAAGAGAAAAATTAGCTCAAATTTTAGAACTAGTAGAAAGTAAATCCATTTGAGAATCTATTAATGCAAAATATAATGAAAATGATAATTTAAAAATAAAAATAGATTCAAAAGAAACTGCTTTTATTTCGAAAAAACTTAAAGATTTAGATGGTTCATCTAAAGAAATAACTTTTATTGGAACTCCTAAAAAAATAGATTATTCTATGGTTTTGACTACATTAAAAATTTTGGAAAATTTTTTAAAAAAAAATAATAAAAAATAACAAGGAGAAAAATGGAAAATTTTAAAAAAGATGATATAGAAAAAAAAGAACATAACCTAAATGAAAAAAGCACAAATAAAAAATCTTTTTTTCAAAAGAGAAAAAATAATAATAAAGATGAAAAATTAAACAACAAAAAAAATTACGAAAATAAAGAAAATAAAGAAAACATAGAAAATTCTAAAAAAGATTCAAATAGCGAAACAAAAGACAAAAAAATTGATAAAAAAATTGATAAAAAAAATTCTGTTATTCAAAAATTGAAAACTGAATTAGATTTATCTAATATAAAAATCCAAACTTTAGAATTGGAAATTGAAAGAAATATAAATCAATTTAAAACTAAAGTTTCTGAAGTAGAAAAAAAAGCTAAAGAAGAAATTCAAAGACAAAAAGACGAAAATTTTTCTAAATTTGAATTAAAATCTACTGAATTGAAAAAATACGGTAATCAAAAGTTTTTTGAAGATTTTATAATGATTTTAAAACATTTTGAAATGGCAATTAAAAGTGGTGAAAAACAAAATAATCATGAAGTAAATAAATATGTTCAAGGTTTTTCAATGCTTTATAAACAAATAGAAAACTTATTTTCTAATTATGGATTAACCAAAATCGAACCTTACATTGGTGAAAAATTCAATCCTGAAATGCATCAAGTTATTGAAAAAAGAAAAAACTCTAATTTTAAAGAAATGGTTATTGAAGTTAAAGGTTTTGGATATAAACTACACGATAGAGTTATAAAGGCCGCCGACGTTGTAATCGGTGAATAATGAACGATAATTTAAATTTAATAATTTCGTTTTTAAATAGCGCTTTAAATAAGCTTGATTATCCTAATGATCAACTAAGATTAACAAAAGCAAAAAATTTTGGTGATTTTTCCACTAATATTGCTTTAGTTTTACAAAAACAATTAAATAAAAAAGCTATGGATATAGCTTATGAAATAAAGAATGCTGTTAATTTTAAAGAATATTTAATTAAAAAAATAGAAATTGTAGAGCCTGGTTTTTTAAACTTTTTTGTTGAAAACGAAATTTTTTCAAGTGTTGTTAAAAAAATTTTAGATGAAAAAGAAAAATATGGTTCACAAAAACAAAATCAAAAAATTAATATTGAATTTGTTTCAGTTAATCCAACTGGTTTTTTACACGTGGGGCACGCTAGAGGCGCTGTTATTGGTTCAACATTAGCAAATATTTTATTATTTACTGGAAATAAAGTTATAAAAGAATATTATGTTAATGATGCTGGAAATCAAATCGATATTTTAGCTAATTCTGTTTTAGTAAGATATAAACAACTTTTTGGTATGAATGTTGAATTAGAAACTGATAGTTATCATGGCGAGGATATAATTTTCGTCGCTCAAAAAATCAAAGATGAATTTGGAGATTTATTTTTAAAAATTACAAAAGATGAAAAAAATAAATTACAAATTTTAAAAGATAGAACGGTTGAAATTTTACTAAATGAAATAAAAAAAGATTTACAAAAATTTAATGTTGAGTTTGATATTTTTTATAGCGAAAGAGAATTATATAAAAACAAAATTATTGAACAAACATTAGAAAAACTTGATCACAAATTTGAGAAAGAAGGCGCTCTTTGGTTAGAAACAACAAAATTTGGCGATGATAAAGATAGAGTTTTAATTAAAAAAGACAAAACATTTACTTACTTTACTCCTGATATTGCTTATCATCAAAAAAAGATTAATAGTTTTAATGGCGTAGATAAAATCATTAATATTTGAGGCGCCGATCATATAGGTTATGTAAAAAGATTGGAAATCGCCTTAGAAATTTTAGGGTTTGATGTTAAAAATTTTAATGTTTTAATTTGTCAAATTGTAAGATTTTTTAAAGATGGACAAATTTTTAAAATGTCAAAAAGAAAAGGAACTTCTTTCACTGTTAAAGATATTTTAAAAATCGTTAATGAAGATATGTTGAGATTTTTTATGATTAACCGTTCAGAAAATTCAACTTTAGATTTTAATATTGATTTAGCGGTTGAACAAAACAATAAAAATCCTGTTTATTTAATTCAATATTCATATGCTAGAATTTGTCAACTTTTCAAAAAGAATAATATTAATGTTTTTGATAATTTAAATTATGAGCATGAATTAGAAATAAAATTAATTAATATCTTAAAAGAATTCCCGGAGTTAATAGATAAAATATCAAAAAATTATAAAGTTAATTTATTGCCTGAATATTTAATAACATTAGCAAGGAATTTTAATTCATTATACGAAAATATAAAATTTATAGGAAATAAAAATGAAATGAGTTTATTAGCATTAGCTAAAGCAACTCAAATAGTTTTAAAAATTGGTTTAGATTTAATTGGAGTTAATTCTCCTGAAAGGATGTAATATAATGAAAAAAAATCACAAAATAAAAGATTTAGCAATTGAAGTTTTAAGTCAAAATGACACATTAACTTTTTATGAAGTTTTTGAATATGTAAAAAATGCTTTATTTTCCTCATGAATAGAAAAAAATAAATCTTTAAATGCAGTAGATAAACAAATTTTAATCGAAAAAAAAATGGGTGAATTATACAAGATTTTAACTGTTGATAGATTTTTTATAAAAAACAGCGATGAGTCTTGAAGTTTAAATAAACATGCTTCAAAATAATAATTATGATTTCATTTTATTTTTGATATAGTGTTTTAAATTTTTTATTGATTTTTTTAATAAAATTTTTTTATAGATTTAAAAATAAAAATATTTTTAAACAAGATAAATATTTTAAAAACGAAAAATTTATTTATTCAAGTTTATTTAAAAAAATAAAAATTTATTTTTTAAATATAAATAGCGATTTAAAAGCTATTGTTTTTTTATTTTCAATTTTTTTAATTTTATTAGAATTAATTTTTAAAATTAAATTAATTGAATTTTTTATTGATTTTACAAAAGAAAAATATATTTTATTAACAAAAGATTATAATTTTGAATTAATTAAAAATGATGAAAATTTTGTTATGCAAATCATAAATTGGTTATTTTATTTATTGATTATAAAATTTTTTTATATTTGTTTATTTCTATTGTATTATTTCTTTTTAATTGCAAAAAAGAAAAACTTAATTAAAAAAAATAGATATAATTTGTTATTTTTTGAAAAAAAGGTACTCCACTTGTCGAAAATTTTCATAAATTGCATTTTTATTTTTATAGTTATTATTCTTTTAAATAAAATAATCCAGAGTTTTGGAAAAAACTATAATAATTTTTTAATGATTATAATTTTTCTGAGTATTTTTTTAGGTTTTCCTTTAATAATTTCGCTAATAATATTTTTTGTTTTTATGAGTTTGAAAAAAATTAATACAAAATGAACATATGCACAAACTAAAAATAGTGTTTTAAATGATGAAGAAGTTCAACCAATTTTATTTTTTCATTATTTTGAAAATCTTAATGAATTAATTATAAACGAACGAAAAAATAAAAAAATATATAAATTAATTAGAAAAAAATATAAACATTTAAGCAATATTTTTTATTTATTTTTAATAAAATATGAAATAAAAATTTTTAGAAAATATTATTTTTTAATAAGTATTCAAAAAGGAAAAGAATAATATTCTTTAGATAAAAAATATGTTTATTTTTAGTGTTTTTTAATATATAATAAAACATTATGGAAATGTCAATGTATAATTCTCTACTCGCTATAAAAGAAAAATTTAATGAGTTAAATGCACTTTTACTTAATCAAGAAGTTTTAAATGATATAAAAAAATACAATCAAATAAATAAGGAAATTTATTCTATTAAAAACATTGTTGATACTTTTGACAAATATTTAGCATATGAAAAAACTATTGCTGAAGCAAAATTATTATTAAGCGAAAAAGATCAAGAAATAATTAATTTTGCAAAAGAAGAAATTGCTAATGCTGAAGAAAATTTACCAATATTAGAAAAAGAATTGGTTGTTTTATTACTACCGAAAGATGAAAACGATGATAAAAATGTCATAATGGAAATAAGAGGTGCTGCTGGTGGTGATGAGGCAAATATTTTTGCTGGTGATTTATTTAGAATGTATTCCAAATGAGCTGATATGAATAAAATGAAAGTAAAAGTTTTAGATTCTTCTTTTGCTAATTCAGGTGGCTTTACTCAAATTGTATTTTTAATCGAGGGCGAAAATGCTTATTCTAAACTAAAATTTGAATCAGGTGTTCATAGGGTGCAAAGAATTCCTGAGACAGAAACACAAGGAAGGATTCATACCTCTACCGCTACTGTTACTGTTATGCCAGAAGTTGATGAAAATGTAGAAATTGAAATTAATCCTAGCGATGTTAGAATCGATACATATAGATCTTCTGGAGCTGGAGGGCAATCAGTTAACACTACAGATTCAGCTGTTAGAATAACACACATTCCAACAGGTGTTGTTGCTAGTTCACAAGATGGAAGAAGTCAAATCGCTAACAAAGAACAAGCTTTTAAAATATTAAAATCAAGACTTTATGATTTAGAGATTCAAAAACTTCAACAACAAGAAGGACAATTTAGAAAATTAGCTGGGTCAGGTGCTAGAAGTGAAAAAATAAGAACTTATAATTATCCGCAAGACAGAGTTACAGATCATAGAATTTCTTATTCAACTTCATTAAAGATAGTTATGACTGGACAAATCAATTCCATAATTGAAAACTTATTAAGCGAAGAAAAGGCTGAAAAAATTAAAAATGCCGGATTATAAAAAAAGAAAAGATCAATTATTGCATGAAAAATTAAGATATAATCTTGAACTTTTAATCACTGATTATGAAGATCAACTTTTAAAAACAGATATTCCAATTCAAAAAATTATAGGTTTTGTAGAAATGCAAAATCTTAAGCTTTTTGTTGATAGATATGTTCTGATCCCAAGATACGAAACTGAAGAGTTAATTTTAAAATCTTATGAATTTATAGATTCTAATTCAGAAGTTTTGGATTTATGCTCTGGAACTGGATTTATAGGGTTGGCTATAGCTAAAAATAAAAAATGCAAAGTCACTTTATCCGATATTAGCTATGAAGCTATTTCTCAAATTATTATAAATAAAAACTACAATAAAATTGATAATATAGAAATTATTCAATCCGATCTTTTTAATAACTTAGGAACTAAAAAATTTGATATTATAGTTTCTAATCCGCCTTATTTAAATAAGTGAGAAATTTTAGATAATTCAGTTTTAAAACACGAACCTAAAAATGCATTATTCGCTGATTTAGATGGTAATTTATTTTATGAAAAAATAATAAAATTTGCACCTTATTTTTTAAAAAAAAATGGAGTTTTATTATTTGAAATTTCTCCTAATAATGTTAGTTTTTTAAAAAGTTATAAGGGTATAAATGTTTCTTTTTTTAAAGATATAAACAAGAAAGAAAGAATAGCTTTAATAAAATTTTAATTTTTTTATTTATCTTTTTTTAAAAATGATATATAATATAAAAAGATTGCGAGTGTAGTTTAATGGTAGAACTTCAGCCTTCCAAGCTGATTATGAGGGTTCGATTCCCTTCACTCGCTCCATATCATTTCTGACCAAAACAGCTTCCCGCTGTTTTTTTTATAAAAAAATAGAATTTAAAAAATTATGAGAAAAATAAAAGATAAATATAAAAACCTTTTTATTACAACAACAGATACCGTTGTTGGCATTGGTGTACCTATTAAAAATAACGAATTACATTTGCTTTATGAAATAAAAAAACGTGGTTTAAATAAAAAAATTATAATTTTAGTGGCATCTATTGAACAAGCTAGAAAATTTAAAGAATGAACAATAAAAGCTGAACTTTTAGCAAATAAATATTGGCCAGGTGCAGTGACATTAATAAGCAAGAATCAAGGTTTTAGAATGCCTAATTCAAAAAAATTACTAAATTTACTTGAAAAAAAAGGGCCATGTTATGTAACTAGTGCTAATATTTCGGGAGAAGATAACTTAACTTTTGAACAAGCGATTAAAAAATTTGATATGATTAAACAAGTGTATAATTTCGAAAAAGGAAGTAATGTAGCTTCTAAAATTATAAATGTTGAAAACATGGAGGTTTTACGTGATGGAAAATAAAAAAGTTATTTTCGCTAGTGATCATGCTGGCTTTGATTTAAAAAAAGAGCTTATAAATCATTTAAAAAAACAAAATATAGAAGTTGTAGATTTGGGGCCTTTTAATAATAATGAATCTGTTTCATATGCTTATTATGGTAAAAAATTAGCTAAAGAGTTACTAAAAAACGATAATTATGTTGGGGTTGGTATTTGTGGTACAGGATTAGGTATCTCATATGCTCTTAATAGATTTAAAAAAATAAGAGCTGCTAGAGTTACAGAAATAAATGATGCAAAACTAGCTAGATTACACAATAACGCCAATGTTATTGCTTTATCAGGAAGATTTGTTTCTTTTGAAAAATCTAAGGAAATTTTAGATACGTTTTTAACTACTGATTATGAAGGTGGGAGACACCAAAAAAGAATTGAGGAGTTAGATAATTAAATGCCTGAATTACCAGAAGTTGTTGTTGTTTCTTCTCAACTTAATAAAAACATAGTGAATAAAACTATTAATAATGTTTTTATTTACAACAATAATTTGATTAAAGAAGTTAACTCAAAAGAATTTATTTCTTTTTTAATGGGTGAAAAAATTTTAAAAGTCACTAATTATGGTAAATTTATTGTTTTTTATTTATCAAATAATAAAGTTTTATTAAGTCATCTAAGAATGGAAGGTAAGTATTTTTATTATAAAAATAAATTAAATAAACAGAAACATGATTACGTTATTTTTGAATTTAGTGATAAAAGTTATTTACACTACAACGACACTAGGATGTTTGGGACTTTCCATATTAGAACTGATAAAAATTATAATACAACCAACCCTTTAGCTAAATTATCTAAAGTTCCTTGAGAATTAAATGCTAATGATTTGTATATGAAATTACAAAAAAGAAAACAGAAGATTAAAACAGCGCTTTTGGATCAAACACTTATTTTAGGTTTGGGCAATATTTATGTTGATGAAGTTTTATTCGCAAGCAATCTAAATCCTGAAACTAAAACTAATGAATTATCATTAAAAAAGGTTAAAGAAATTATTGCTAATTCTACTCTTATTTTGAAAAAATCTATTGAATTAGGCGGTAGTAGTATAGATTCATATACTTCATTAAATAAGCAAGAAGGGCAATATCAAAATTTTTTAAAAGTTCATACTAAAAAAGGACATCCTTGCAAAGTTTGTAAAAGTATAATTTTAAAAACTAAAATTAATGGAAGGGGAACTTATTTTTGTCCTTTATGTCAAAAAGTAGTATTATAAATTCAAAATGACAAATATTTATGATTTTCACGGTAAATACGGCGATGTTGTTAGTATACAGTTATTACACATTTTAAAAGAATTTAAAGAAAGTAAGTCTATTTTTGAAATTTTGATTATAGTAGGAAAAGGTAGTGGTAGACTTAAACAAATTGTTTCTAGTCATCTAGAACAAGAAAAAGAATTTACATATTATTACGACGAATATAGAGCTACTTTTATTGTTCAAAAAAATAAAAATTTCAATTATGTTGATATAGATATTGATGAAGAATTTCAAGAATATTTTGAAAAATTAAAAAATTAAAAAACCCGTTTGAAGTAAACGGGTTTTTGTCTTATATTTTTGCTTTTTTCGGTTTATAAATTTTTCTTTTTAAAAATTTATAGAATATTACTAACATACTGTTTTTTTGATTTCTAATTAATCAAGGTTCAAATTTATTTTTAAATGTTTTAGATTTTTGGAAGAAATGGAAGAAAAGAATTTGAGCTATTTCTCATATACCACCAAAAATTCAATAAATTTGAACAGACGCTTGGAAAGCCAACCCAAAAAAGATAAATACAACGGTTAAAATATAAGTCATTTTTTGTTGTTTTTTGTAAGTTGCGTTTTCAACTTGATTCATCATTCTTTTATTTTTTTTACGATTTAATAGTTTCGGTAAAATTTGTTGAACTAGTTGAACAATTAAAACAATAATTAAAATTGGTAAATAAATTCATTCTTTTTGATAAAGAAGTTCTTGGTAAGAAGTTGAAGCTAAGTTTATACCTAATCATGTTGTTGCTTTTATACTTGGAATACCTTGTAAAATTCTCCACATCGCTAAGAATATTGGCATTGTTACCAAAAGTTGTTTTATAGGTCCTGCAGGACTAACATTGTTTTTCTTATATAATTCAGCAACTTCTTGTCTTTGTTTATTTTCCATTTGTTTGTTGCCCTTATGTTTAACATATTTGGCATCAATTTTAGCTTTTTTAAGCTGAATTTCTTGTTGTTTGTTTTGAGTAAATAAAGTTCTAAATCTAAATGATAATGAAATTATTTTAGTAATTAGTGTTGCTATTAAGATTGTTATTATACTTATTCATCCGTATGAAACATCAATTGAACCTGTATTGTTAATTGCAATCATTAATCTTGACATTGGTCATACAAATATTGAATAAAATGGCCCTAATCTTCAAGATTCGCCTCAAGTTATAATAGCTTTTTGTTCAACAGATGAACCAAAAGGATAAACAGGGTTTGAATAATTATAGAGAATTTTATTTTCATTAACAATAGTATAAGGTGTATATGTTTTGATTATTTTAGTTAAATTTTTTGAATAATCATTTACTAATGTTCTATCTTCTATTGAAGATTTATCTTTTTTTTCTATAACGTTTTTAAGTGCTTTTTCATATTTAGAATCATTATATTTTTCTAAAGATAATATTTTATTATTTAAAAATTGAATTACATCTCTTGAAAAATATTCTTCTTTTTTACTGTTGCTATCAGAATTTTCTTGACTTGGATTATTTAGTGTTAAAAAAAGTTCATCAAAATTTAAAGTTTCAGGTTTTTCTAATATTTCATTATTATTTGATAACTCTTTTTCATTTTTAGGAACGTCAATATTAAAAATATTTCTTAAAATTTTAATTTCTTTATTTTTTCAATCTTCCTTTATTTCATAACTAGTGCTATAAGAAGTTAAAAATAACAGATCACCATTTTTATTTTCATATGAAACTGGTTTATATTCTTTCTTAGCAAAATCATATCACATAATTAATGAGTTTTTATTCCCTCAATAACCATATGCATCAGCTTCTTTATTTTCAAAAGATTTACCAGATTGTGCAATTAATTTTTTAATAATCTGCCCTTTATCTTCTGTATTATCATCAAGGTGATAATTATCATTGTTTTTTCTTACTTTAATTTCATTATTTTCTTCATAAAATGCCAAAACATTAGGAGAAACAGAAGTTTTAGAGGAATAAAACTCTACACCAGAGCCAGTTTGATTTGACGATTTAATTACAAAAGATTGAATACATCCTGTTAAAGAAATACCGAAAATCATAGTATAAATGATAATTTTTATGGCTTTTCAAATAGTTTTTAGCAAACTTTTATTATCATTTTCTTCGAAATTTCCACGAAAAAAACCATATGAATTTTTTTTAGGTTTAGTTTTTTTCATTGATTAACCTTTCATAAATTTTTTTTACTTCATTTGTTTTTTTAATAAAAGATAGATTTAAAAATTCTTTTCTTAAAATTAAAACAAAATGGAAGTTTAAATTTTTATAATCAATTTTTTGCATTATTGATTTTACTTGCCTTTTATAATAATTTCTTTTAACAGCGTTAGAAAATTTTTTAGGGACAGAAATCCCTAGTTTGAATTCATCGCTTTTTTTGTAATATAAAATTAATTTTTTAGAAATTATTTGTTTTTTTAAATTTATTATTTTTTGAAAATCTCATTTTTTTTTAAGAATATATTCTTTTTTCATAATAAATTTTATTTATTTAAAACTGTTAATCTTTTTCTTCCTTTAGCTCTTCTAGCTGATAAAACTTTTCTGCCGTTTAAAGTTTTCATTCTAGCTCTAAAACCGTGAGTTTTAATATGTTTTCTTTTGTTTGGTTGGTATGTTCTTTTCATATTGTTTTCCTTTCTTTTGAATTTTTAAACATAAATTTAGAAAATTTAAAAATTTTATTAATTATTTATAAAAATTAAATATCGATTTAAAAATTTAATTATTATTAAATATTATAAAGTATACCAAAAAAAGGAATTTTTTATATTAAAAAGTTAATTATAAACAATTTGCCAACATTTGTTAATATTTGTTTAAAATTATGTATCGATTGATAAATATTCCTATTTATAGGGTTTTTTTATGTTGATAAATTGTTAATAAATTGTTTTTTTAAAAAAAAATATTTTTTTATGTTCATTTAGTTTATTATCATATTAACAATATGTTTGTAAATGAGAATGATAAAAAAATGTATTTGGCTGATTTGAACAAAAAACTTATTGATATTTTCGAGGATAATATTAAAGATCAAGTTATTTTCGATTCTTTTTTGACACAAATTTTAATTAATGATTTAAACAACGATAATATCTTTTTTTATATAGAAGATAAATTTGTCGAAAATTACGTAAAAGAAAATTTTTTATCTTTTATTGCAATGTGTGTAAAAAAGTTGTTAAACAAAGAATTAAATATTAAATTTGTTAGCTTAGAAAAAATTGAAAATTTTAAAAGCGACATTAATGTAAGCCACGATAAAAACATTGTAGAAAATGTTATTGACAATTCAAACTTCGATGATTTTTTAATAAAAAATTTAACGTTTGATAATTTGGTTAAATCAAGCTTTAACTCTGAATTGTTTAAGATTTCAGATATAATTTTAAACGAAAACGAACCTGTTTATAATCCTATTTTCATTTATTCTGCATCTGGTTTAGGTAAAACGCATTTTTTAAACGCTATAGGAAATGAATTGAAAAAACAAAATAAAAAAGTTTTTTATTTAAATCCAAATACATTTGTAAATATAGTTGCAACAAGTTTACAAGAAAAAGATTCAGTCAGATTAAACAAATATGCCGATATGTTGATTAGTGTTGATGTTTTATTAATTGATGATGTTCAAACTTTAGGGAACAAAACAAAAAGTTTAGAAATTTTATTTAATGTTATAAATGAACTCAATAAGAAAAAAGCGCAAATTTTAATTTGTGCTGATAAAAAACCTGAATTTTTAGGTGGATTTGAAGATAGATTTATAACTAGATTTCAAAATGGGCTAACATTAAATATAAAACAACCCAATGAAAAGGATTTAATGAAGATTTTAAAATTCAAAATTGAAAAACAGAAGTTAAAATTCGAAAATTGGGACGAAAGTTCTTTAGTTTTTTTAGCAAGAAATTTTTATAAATCTATAAGGGAACTCGAAGGTGCTGTTAATAGAATTAAATTTTTCTCCAAAGACACAAACAATATCAAATATACCGAAATAGTTTTGAACAATATTTTTAACGATATTACTTTATCGAAGAAAAACATCACTCCCGAAAGAATAATTCAGTGTGTGGCTAATTATTATAGAATAAAACCTAATGAAATCGCATCTAAAAGCAGGAGAAAAGATTTGGTTGTTGCAAGAAATATGGTTGTTTGATTAATGAGAAAATGTTTAGAATTTGCTTATGAAAAGATAGGTAAGTATCTTGGTGGGAAAAATCATTCAACAATAATCGCTTCTTACAAAAAGATAGAAAGTGAAATTCAAAAAAGTAGAGATATAAAAAATGCTGCTTTAGTAATAGAAGAAAAGATAAATAAAATAACATAAAAAAATATAGAAATAAAGGTATTTTTTTGACTTATCCACAGTTTTAACAAAGTATAATATAAATATATATTTAAAATTAATATAAAATAATAAAATTAAAATAAACGAGGGAATATGGAATTTAAAATTTACAAAAAAGATTTTGAAAAGAATCTTGATAATGTTGGTTATGCTATAAATAGCACAAATTTTTCAATATTGTTGAGAGGGATATTTTTAGAGGTCATTAATGAAGGTGTTTATTTTTATGGTAGCGATAGCGAACTAACCATTAAAACATTCATTGATAAAAATAAATTACTTGAATTAAATAAAAATGGTAAAGTTTTAATTAATTTTTTACTTTTAAAAAATATTGTTAAAAAATTACAGGGCGAATTAACAATTAAACTAGAAGGTAATTTTTTAGTTATTTATAATAATGACGATAAATTTAAGTTAAATGTGATGGATTATAGTGATTATCCAGCTCTTGATTTTACTCCTGTTAACGGGATTAAATTTAAAGTAAATGCCAAAGAAATAAAAAAAGCTATAAGAAACACAATTTTCGCGACCAATTCAGAAAGTATTGAATTTGTTTTGAGTTGTTTAAATTTAGTTGCTAAAAATTCTAAATTAACAATTTCTGCTACTGATAAATATAGAATCGCGAGAGAAACAATTAATATCGATACAAACAGCGAATTCGATATTTCGATTTACGCTAAAAAATTAAAGGATTTTTTCCCACATGATTATGATGACGATGTCGAAATTAAAATTAATGAATACAAAATAGAAACTAAAATCGAAGATGTTTTAATTCAATCTAAAATTGCAGAATTCCCTTACAAAGATATATCTAAAGCATTCCCTAAACAAGAAGACATAAAATATAAAATTGAAATTGATAAAAAAGAATTAAGTAATTTAATTAATAAAGCAACCGCAATTTCATCAGAAAATAGTTATAAACTTGAATTTAAAGTTAATAATGAAGAATTTATAATTAGTAGTTATAAAGATGAAATGGGAAGTATTTTAGTTAGAACAAAAAACTTTAGTTTTTTAAGTGAAAATAAAGAAGATACTGAACTTCAATTTAATTTAAACTACAAATTTTTAAAAGAAGCAATTTCAGTGTTTGAAGATAGACTTCATATTTTTGTCGATTCTGCAATAAAAAGAGTTTTAATTTTATCTAGCTCATATAAAAACAACAAACAGTTAATAGGGACAACTTAAAATGACTGTAAAAATTTTTGGTGAATTTATTAAATTAGGTCAATTTTTAAAAAAAATGAAAATAATTGACTCAGGCGCAGAAGCAAAGAGTTTTATAGATAATCAAGAAATTTTAATCAATAATAAAAAACCTGAAGGAAGAAATTCTAAAATTTATGTTGGTAGTGTAGTTTGAATTAATGATGAAGTTTACAAAATAATAAAAGAAACTGAATAAAAGATTTTAATCTATATTAATTTATAAATTAAGATCTTTTTTATATAATTAAATCAATTTAAAATAATGGAGAAATATGCAAAATAAACGTTTTGATGCAATAGTAGTTGGGGGTGGTCACGCTGGGATTGAAGCTGTTTATGCTTTAGCAAAACAAAACTTTAAAGTTTTACTCATTACACTTGATAAAACCAAATTAGCTTCAATGCCTTGTAACCCTTCTATAGGTGGACCTGCTAAAGGAATAATGACTAGAGAAATAGATGCACTAGGTGGTGTTCAAGCTATTTTCGCAGATCAAGCTATGATTCAAATTAAAATGTTAAACGAATCAAAAGGTCATGCTGTTAGAGCTATCAGAGCACAGATTGATAAATTAAAATACTCAGAAATAATTTTAAAAGACATTGAAAACAATCCTAATATAACTCTGCATGAAGCGATAGTAGAATCTTTAATACAAGAAGAAAATCAAGTTAAAGGTGTTATAACAAATAATGATGAAAAAATATATGCCGATGCAGTTATTTTAACAACTGGTACATATATGGACTCAAGAGTTTTAAGAGGAGAAGAGATAACTATTTCTGGACCTGATGGTCAAATTACATCTAATAAGCTTTCTAATTATTTAAAAAAATGTGGTTTTGAATTATTAAGATTAAAAACTGGTACTCCACCAAGAATATGAGCTAATTCTATAAATTTTGATGAAGTAGAAAAAGAAGTTTTAAGTCCTAATGAATTAAATTTTAGTTTTAAAACTAAAAGAAAAATAGAAGAACAAGTTCACTGTTATTTAACATATACAACTCCGGAAACTCACGAAATTATTCTAGAAAATTTAAATAGATCAAGTATGTATTCAGGTTTGATTGATGGAGTAGGTCCAAGATATTGTCCTTCAGTAGAAGATAAAATTGTTAGATTTCAAGATAAACCTAGACATCAAATCTTTTTTGAACCCGAAACAAGCGAAGGTGATTTAATTTATGTAAATGGATTATCAACTTCGATGCCGCAAGATGTGCAAAAAAAGATGGTTGAAACTATTCCTGGGCTAAAAAACGCTAAAATCGCTAAATATGGCTATGCAATAGAATATGATGCTATAAATCCTTTAGAATTAAAAAAATCTTTAGAAACTAAAAAGATAAAAGGTTTATTTTTAGCTGGACAAATAAACGGAACTAGTGGTTATGAAGAAGCAGCGGCACAAGGATTAATCGCAGGAATAAATGCAGCACAAATGATAAAAAAACAAGAAGCTATAGAAATTTCAAGAAACGATGGCTATATTGGTGTTTTGATTGATGATTTAGTCACCAAAGGTACAAAAGAGCCTTACAGAATGCTTACATCAAGAGCTGAATATAGACTTTTACTTAGAAATGATAACGCAGATATAAGAATGGTTGAATATGCATTTAAAGCTAATATGATTAATAGTGAAGATTATGTTAAAACTAAAGATAAATATAATCAAATAGCACTAAAAATTAAACAATTAAAAAAAGAATATATTTCTTCTAAAGATAAAATAGCTATCAAATACAATGCACAAAATGGACAATCATTATACCAATTACTATCAAGACCTGAAGTTGATTATAAAGATATAGTTAAAGATTTTGAATTTGGTTTTGAATTATCTGTTAACGCAAGATTAGATGGTTATATCCGTAAACAAGTTAATGAAGCTCAAAAAATGCTTAGATTAGAAAATTTAAAAATACCTTCAGATATTAATTATGATGAAGTAATAAACTTAGCTACAGAAGCAAGAATTAAATTAAAACAAATTAAACCTACATCAATTGGGCAAGCATCAAGAATTAGCGGGATAAATCCTTCTGATATTCAAATGTTAATGTTTTATTTAAATTCAAGAGTTAAATAATGCTTATAACAATAATTGCAGTAGGCAAATTAGAACAAAAATTTAAAGAAATTTTTGATATTTATAACAAAAAAATCAATCTTATAGCTAAACTTAATATTGTAGAAATTAAAGAAATTGCTATAGATAATATTGATTTGAAAATAAAAAAAGAAACAAAATTAATTTTAGAAAAAATCCCTAAAAGTTCAAATGTTTTTCTTTTTTCACTAAAAGGAAAAATGTTTTCATCTAAAGAATTATCGACATTTTTTGAAACAAACAGCAATTTAACTTTCATAATTGGAGGTTCAAACGGTGTTGATGAAGCAAAATTTGATAAAAAAATTTGTTTTTCTAAATTAACTTTTCCACATCAATTATTCAGAATAATGGCTGTTGAGCAAATTTATCGTTCTTTAACTATTATTAAAAATATTAAATATCATAAATAAACTAATTAAAAAAAAAACTACCAAACACAACACTTCTTGATGTGGCTGCTTCATTTCTGCTCTGACCAAGTTACAAGGTTGCTGTTTTAGTAGCTTAATAATTATAACACAAAATATTAATAAAATGTTAAAAAGGAAAATATGGAATTTTTTCATTGAAAAAGAAATTTTTATTCGTTTAATCAATCTACTTGATTGTTTTATTTAATTTTTGCTTTAGCTTTACTTTTTTGCTTGATTATTTGAATTTTTAGAAAATCTATTTCTGTTTATTTTAATTCGAATGAACAAAAAAAATATTTTTTTAATTTATGAAATAAAAAAACATTATTTACGATAATCGGTTTAATAACTATTTTATTTAATGTGCTAAGATTAACTATTTTAATAACAAAAGATTATCCATGAAAATGAGAATTAATTCCGCTTCATTTATGTCGTTTTTACATTATTTTAATAGGTTTTTTATTAATTTTTAACAAAACGCATTTAGTAAAATATTTTGTTATAAGTTGTTTTATAGGCGCTATTGCTGCTTTTATTTTCGCGGATTTAGGAGAGGTAAAATCATATATACAAGATGATATTGTATATAATAATTTAATTCAAAATACAGAAAGTTACAAAAGAGCTGGTTTAAATGTAGGGTTAGATTCTTATTTATTTTGAGATTTTGCACTTGGTCATGCTTATGCAATAATTATGCCAATATTTCTTAGTGTTATTTCTGGTAAAAAAGTAAAATTAAAACTTAGAGAATTTTTATTAGGTTGCTTATTTTTATTTATATATTCAATATTTATTTTCTTTTTAAATTGAATCTTTTTTGCAATATCCAAAAACCTTAATAATCCTAGAATTTTAATTTCATTAAATTCAAATTGATTATATTTAGGTCAAACAGGAGTAAATGCGCTTGGTGTTTTAACGCAATGACCATATTCAGTTTTTAGTCTACCGATCATATTTTTTATTTTAAGTTACATTTTATACTTGTTATATACTATTTTAGAAGCTATAAAATTTGATTTTACAAACAAAAAAATTTATTTTGTTTATAATAGAAAATTATTAAAAATTAAAAACAAAAAGGAGGCACATGGATAATTTTAATAATCAAATAATCGAATACATGACAAAAGAAAAAAATAAATTAAAGAAAAATTCTAAGTTATATAGATGATTTGATGATTCTATTAGATTATTATTAATTTTTTTAAACTTAGCGATTATAGCAATAGCTATAGTTGTTATAGTAATTGAAAGCCGTAGATATTATTCAACTTCAAATTCAAATAATAGCTCTCAAAGTTTTGGACTAACAATAGTTTTAGCAACATTTATAGTTTTAACTTTCTTTTTTAATATGTTTCTTTCAGTTTATAAAGAAATAATGAAATATAAAGACTATAAAAAAGCTGTTAGAAAACTTCAATATATTGGTTATAAATATAAAGAAGATAAAACATTTACTAAAGAATTATTTGATCAGCAATATGATGAAATAATAAATAAATATTTGGCTAAAAAAAATAAATCTAAAACAAAATTAATTAAAAAGTTTTTAATTTCTAAAGGAGACAAATAATGTATTTTAAAAATAAATTATTTGATTCTACAAAACAATTTATTGATTTTATAACAAAAAAAACTTTGTTTAAAGCGAAAATTTATCAAATTATTTTTTGAACTACAAGTATTTTTTCATTAATTTTTTTAACTTTTTCTTCATTTATGGGAACTGCAAAATTAGCTTCATCAAGACTTGATGAATTTAAACCATTTGCAGAATTATTTACTGAAAAAATAATTAAAGATGGTAAAACAACATCTGTTGATCAATGACCAATTTTTACATTATGAATAGGAATTGCCTTATCGATTATTAATGGTTTACTTTCTTTATTTGTAGTTAAGAAAAAATGAATTAGAAACGAAAAAATTAACACACTTATTCAATTAGAAAAAATTCTTTATGAAAATGAAAAAGGCAAATATAAAAATAATGAAAATAAAGATATAGTTTTTTTTGAAAGAATATCAGAAATATTAGGAAATAAACATGAACCAACAAAACAAAATAATTAAAGAACAAGATATAAAAAAATTAGAATCTGACATCTTCAAAATAAAGAAAAAATATTTTGTCTCTAAATGAACATTTTTAATTGTAAGTATATCTTTAATTTTAATGACCGCATTTAACGGTCTTTTATCAGCTTACGCTATAGCAAAAAATCCAAATATTCAAACTGTTTGACTGTTTGTTGCGATAGCGTTTATAACCTCTTTAATGACTTTTTTATCTGCTATTGCAACATTATTTACTTTTTCTAAAAAAAGAGACGAAAATAAGGAAAGAATCGAATTTTTAGAAGAAAAAATTAATAATTTGACAAATAACCCACAAAAAGTTGATTTAGATGATTTAGTTATTAGTTTATCATCTTTAAACAAGGAGGAATAAAATGAAAAGAAAAAAGTTTTTTTTAATTTTATTTTCAGCATTATTCGGTTGAATAGGTGCGGGTAAGTTTTATATAAAGCAATATGTTTGAGGAACGATAAAATTACTTCTTTTTTTAACTTTTATATGTTTATTAATTTATATTATTACTCAATTTTTATCAAATAAATCAAAAGCTATTGAATACGCTGAAGAAAAATCACAAATTATCGATAATATTATCGATGATATATCTGAAAAAACACTTCCTAAAGAAATCGAAAACATTTTAGACGTTAAAAATTTTCTAATAAAAGTTATAGGTCAAGATAAAATAGATCAAGGTAAAAAAATATTAAAATTAGTTAGTTTTTTATACTATTTTAAAACAATAATTATACTTGCTGTTATAAACATTTTTATTCTATTAACAATATTAATTTCTTGAATAATAGAAATAATTTCTTCATTATTTAAAAGCAAAAGATTCTTTAGATATGTTAATAATGAATGTTAAAAAAACATCAAACTTTTTTTGGTTTGATGTTTTTTTTAAATATGTAAATCTTCATTGTTTTTTTCTTCGTCTTCATCATTTTCAATTTCGTCTAAATCGCTTATAAGTTCAAATGAATTATTTAAATTTTTTAATTTTTCAATAGTTAAATCTTTTAAGAAATTTTTTTCTTCATCTACAAATAAAAATGTTGATAAAATTACAGGATTTCTCCTTTTTTCTTTATAAAAGAAAGGATCTAATCGATCTTTAATTAATTGTTTTAATTCAGGGATAGTTCAATCAGTTTTATTTTTTATAGTAAACAAGATAGCACCATGGACTAATTTTTTAATTTTTTCAACTAGCTCAGTTGAATTTTTAACAAAAAAACAACCTCTTGATATTACTCTTGGCTTTCCAACGATAATATTTTTCTTTTTGTTAATAGCTACAACAACATATACAAAGCCATTTTCACCTAAAACAACACGGTTTTTTATCAATTCAGAATTAACTTTAGAAATGTTGGTGCCATCAACAAATACAACACCTGCTTTAACACTTTTGTTAGAACTAAATAATTTATGTTTAACTAAATATAAAACTTCTCCTAATTTAGGAATAATAATGTTATTAGGATTTACCCCATTTTCAACTGCCGTTTGTCCGTGAACAACCGACATTCTAAACTCTCCGTGATAAGGTACAAAATACTTAGGTTTTGTTAATTTAAATATTTTTTCATGCTCTTCTTTATAAGCATGCCCCGAAGTATGTAAATAACCATCAACACCATTTTCTTTAATGGTTGCTCCTAGTTTATACAATTTATTAACTAATAGTTCAATTTTTATTCTATTTCCAGGAATAGGAGATGAAGAAAAAATAATAAGATCATTATTTTTAATTACAACTTGTGGATGTTTACCAATCGCCATTCTTGAAAGAGCGGACATTTGTTCTCCTTGAGAACCAGTTGTCAAAATTACTAATTCATTTTCATCATATTTATTAATATTTTTTTTATTAATAAATAAATTATCTGGCGCATCAATATACCCCATTTTTCTACCTATTTGAATACCATTAACCATCGATCTACCAAAAGGAATAACTTTTTTACCTAATTTAGCTGCAAGCTCAATAATAACTTTAACTCTGGTTAAGTTAGAGGCGAAAGTTGTAACAATAATTTTTCTTTTAGCTTCTAACATATACTTTTCAATATCTTTTAAAATATCTTTTTCGCTAGGAGAGTGAAATGGACGCATTGCATTTGTTGAATCTGATAAAAGAACATCTAAACCTTCTTCACCAATTTTTTCTAATCTTGAAAAATCAGTGAAATTTCCAATAGGTGTATAATCAAATCTAAAATCTCCAGTACACATTATAGAGCCGTTAGGGCTAGAAACTCTTATTCCAAAAGCATCAGGGATAGAATGTTGTGCAGTTCAAAAATCAACTTTTAAATTCTCAAATTTATGAACATCATTTTTATTAATTTCAATAAATTCAATTTTAACCTTGATATTTCTTTCGCTAAATTTAACTTTTAAATATTGAATAGCGATTTTAGGCGCATAAATTCTTTTGATATCTACTTGTTCAGCTAAATAAACAACTCCTCCTATATGATCTTCATGTCCGTGAGTTATAAATAAACCTTTTATTTTGTTTTGATTTTCTTTTAAATAAGAATAATCAGGAATAATTCCTTTAATTCCTGAAGCGAAAAAATCCGCAAATTTAATCCCTGCATCAATAATAACTATATCATTTTTATATTCTATAACAAGTGTAGATTTACCTATCTCTTGCATTCCACCTAATGCAAAAAATTTAGTAGGAATAGGGTGTGTGTTTTTCATATAACTCCTAATTTTTAATATTTTTTTATAATTAACAAGCAACAAAAAATTAAATATTTAATTTTATTATTTTAAATTTTACAAAAAAAAAGATTTTTAAAAAATATTTTTTTAAAAAAATTTTTTAGCTATATTAAACAAAATGAGTTTTTAAATAAAATTAAGTGTTACAATTTTAAGTATCATGGAAACTTCTAAAATTGTAAAAGGAAAAATAATAGAGATTAACAAAAATTATTTAAGAGTAATTTTAGATAATAAAGCTGAAGGTTTGGTCTCAATCAAAGAAATTAGCGATTATTTTATAAACGATATAAATAATTTATTTTCAATAAACCAAACAATTTCTTTAGTTGTTCTTGATTATAATGAAAAAAAGAAAAAATTTCTTTTATCTTTTAAAAGAATAAGACCTGAATTTTTAAAAGTTCCTTTTAAAAACAAAATGATTGAAACTAAAGAAAAATTTAAAAATTTAATAAAATTTACGCAGGAGGAAATTGATAAATGGGAAAAATTAAATTAAACTTATCTAAAGCAATAGATATTAATGAAGTTTTAACTTTTGAAAAAAAAGTTAAAGAAATAAATAATGAAATGAACAATTTTTCATCGTTAGGTTCTGATTTTTTGGGATGAAAAGATTTTCCTAATAACTTAAACAAAACAGAACTAAAAAAAATGGAGCAAATAGCAAAAAAACTTCATAAAGAGAAAATAGATGTTTTAGTAGTTATAGGTATTGGGGGTTCTTATCTAGGAGCTAAAGCAGGACTGGATTTTATACAAGGTAAATATCCAGAACAAGAAAGAAAAATGGAAATAATTTTTGCAGGAACTTCATTAAGTTCACTAGAATTAGCTCAATTATTAAAATATGTGCAAAATAAAACATTTGCAATCAACGTTATATCTAAATCAGGTACAACGATAGAACCAGCAATTGCTTTCAGATTTTTCAAATCACTTTTAGAACATAAAATTGGAGAAGAAAAAGCTAAGGAATATATTTTTGTAACCACAGATGCAAATAAAGGTACTTTATTTGAAATGGCTAGAACAAAACAATATGAAAAATTTGTAATATTAGATAATATCGGTGGCAGATTTAGTGTTCTATCTCCTGTAGGCTTTTTTCCTTTAATTTGCGCTGGAATAAATATAAATAAAATTATTGATGGAGCAACAAGAGCAAATGAAATATATTCTTCTAGTTCATTAAAAGAAAATGATGCTTATAAATATGCAGTCGCAAGATATATTTTATCTCAAAGATATAAAGTTGAAATTCTAGTATCTTATGAATCTAATTTTAGTTTCTTTAATGAATGATGAAAACAATTATTTGGAGAAAGTGAAGGAAAAAATCATAAAGGTCTATTTCCAGCTTCGGCTATTTTTTCGACAGATTTACACTCACTAGGACAATACATTCAAGAAGGAAATAAAATATTTTTTGAAACAATTATGACAATTCAAAATCCATTAATGGATTTAGTAATTGATTATGATGAAGAAAATCTTGATAATTTAAACTATTTATCAGGTAAAAAAGTTCATGAAATAAATAACGTTGCATTTAAAGCGACGCTTGATGCGCATGTTAATAATGGTAAAGTTCCAAACATCCATTTAGAATTAGAAGATAATAAAGAAGCTGCTTTTGGGGAGTTGATTATCTTTTTTGAAAGAGCGTGTGCTATGTCAGCTTATTTATTAGATCTCAACCCTTTTGATCAACCAGGTGTTGAAGTTTACAAAGCTAATATGAAAAAAATCCTTAATAAATAACAATTAAATTAAAAAAACTCTATAAAAGGCAAATTATTTTTTATAGAGTTTTTTTATTTTTTTAATCTATATATTTAATTTCTAAATTAGTTTGAATGTTATCTAAGTTTGAATCATTTGGTTTTTTAACAACAAAAAATCAACCATAGCTTTTATAAAAAAGAGCTTTTCTCTCAGTTGAATTAGAAATAATTTTTTCCTTTTGAATTTTAATTTTGATTTTTTGTTCAATTAAATTCAATCTTAAAAAAGCTGGAATTTTATAATTATTTTCAGAAGGAGTTGTATTTCTAGTAACTTCATATCCTCTTATAAAAACAAGAAAATAATCACTAAAAAATTTTTCATTAATAGTTAAATTGCGAACTTCATTAATTTTAGGTCAAGTTACTCCGTTGTTGAATAAATTTTTATATTCTTCAAAATTTTTAATTACTGAATTATCGTATTTAGCTAATAAATTTTTGTTGTCTTTAATAGCTTGCAAAATGTTGTTTTCGTTGTATTGTATATTTTCTTTTTTTAAAAAATATTTTACAAAATTTCGATTCATTCTAGTTTCGTTTGTAGAAATAACTGAATAGGTTTCGTCCTCTCGTAATGAGTCTTTAATTTCTAAATTAGTTTTAAAATCATATTGATCACCATTTTTATAAACGCAAGAAATAAAACTAAATAAAGTAGTTGTCAAAATCAACGGTAAAAAAATTTTTTTTATTTTTTTCATAATTTAATTTTATTGAACTAGAGAAATTAACTCTAAATTAAATTTTTTGCCGATTTCAATTTGTTTATTATGTATTATAGATTTTATAATTAGTGATAAATCTAATAAAAAATTTAAAATTTTTAACCACATATATACCTCTTTTTTAAAAAAACAGAATTTTAATTAATATTTTTTTGATTATATAAAATAAAAATTTCATTTTATAGATTTTAACTTTTAATAGCTGATAAAACATTAATATTTATTGTCTTTTTCATTCTTAATAAAATATTTTATTTTTAAAAACTAAAAAAGTGCTAATATTTTTAAATAAAAAAATAACATTGCTAAAAATATATAAAATTTAATAGTTTTTACAATGTTATTTTATAAATAAGTTATTTAAATTAAAGTTATGAGTTTTATTTTCCGACTCTAAAAAGACAAATATCTCCATCTTTCATTAAATAATTTTTTCCTTCTAATCTTATTTTCCCGTTTTCTTTAGCTTTTTTTTCACCTTGATTTTCAATAAAATCTTCATATGAGATAACTTCGGCTTTAATAAATTTTTTCTCAAAATCACTATGTATAATTCCAGCGCATTCTGCAGCATTCATACCGTTTTTGTATGTTCATGCTCTTATTTCTTTTAAACCAGCTGTGAAATAAGTTCTTAATTCTAAAATGTTAAAAGCTTTTCTAGTTAATATTTCTAAACCAGAATATTCTAAATTATATTCTTTTAAGAAAAACTCTTTTTCTTCTGAACTTAGTCTGCTAATTTCATATTCTAATGAAACTGAAATTGGTAAAAGAATTGCGTTTTGCTTTTTTGAAAATTCTTTCATAGCTATATAATGTTTGTTATTTTTAATATTTTGAATATCATTTTGATCAACATTAGCAACATAAATCATTGGTTTTAGAGTCAATAATTGATAATTTTTAATTATTTTTAATTCCTCTTCATTTAAATTCATATCGCGAGCAAAAATATTATTTAAAAAACCATTATGAATTTTTTTAACCAAATTATATTCTTTTTTAAGTTCTTGATCACTAGAATTTGAAGCTCTTTTTTCTATTTTTTTAATTACATTTTCAATAACTTGCATATCAGCAAAAAGTAGTTCTAAATTAATTAATTGAGCATCCTCTACCGGATCTATTTTATTAGAAACATGAAAAATATCGTTATTCTCAAAACATCTAACAACATGAATGATAGCATCCACTTCCCTTATGTTAGAAAGAAATTTATTCCCCAAACCTTCACCATTCGACGCTCCTTTAACTAGACCAGCTATATCAACAAAAGTAAAAGTTGTTGGAATAATCTTTTCAGCTTTAACATATTTATAAATTTCATTTAATCTATTATCTTTTAAATCAACAATTGCAATATTTGGTTCTATAGTTGTAAAAGCATAATTAGCACTTTCAGCTTCATTCAAAGTAAGCGCAGAAAACAAAGTAGATTTCCCAACATTAGGTAAACCCACTATCCCAGCTTTTAATGACATATTTCTCCTTTAATAAAAATTTAAAAAAATCTTAGAAGCATCTAAGATTTTTATATAAATTATTTTCTGATTCTATCTAAAACAAATGGTAATAAAGCAACGTGTCTAGCTCTTTTTATTGCATTAGTTAAAGATCTTTGATGTTTTGAACAAGTTCCAGTCAATCTTGAAGGTTGTATTTTTCCGAATTGTGAAACATATTTTTCAATTAAGCTTATATTTTTATAATCAATGTAAAAAATTCCTTCAGCACAAAAGTTACAAATTCTTTTTTTGTATTTTTTTAAAGGTTTAAAACGTTTTTTCATATATTATTCTCCTTTATTTATTAAAAAATGTTATCGACTTCATCTCATGAAAAATCATCTTCTAATCATTCATCGTTTGAATTAGAATTCTTTTGATCTGAATCGGAAACAACTTCTTCTGTATAAAAAGAAGGTTTTTTATCCACATCGTTGACATATTCTTCTATATTAATTTCTTCTGTATTGATGTGTCTATTTTTTTTTCTATTTTCAATTTCTTTTACAGTTTCAAGAATAGATACATTTTCAGCACTAACTTCATTAGTTGTAATTCTTTGTCCTTGTGAATTTGTAAATGAATTAGAAACAAAAAGTCCTTCTACTAAAATCCTCACACCTTTATCAGCATTTTTTTCCAAAAATATTGCATTATTTCTTCAAGCGACTACAGGTACATAATCTACAATATCCCCGCCTTGAGAATTTTTATATTTTTTTCTAGTTATAGCTAATGTAAATCTTAAGTATGAAATATTTGTTTTTGTTGTTAACAATTTTAAATCGTTTGAAATTCTTCCGATTAGAATAACTTTATTCATAAAAATTAATCCTTATTAGTTTCTTCAGTTTTTTTTGTAACAATTTTGTCTTTAGGTTTAAAAGAAAAATTATTAGATTTAGCAAATTTATTTTCAAAATTTTTAGCTTTTCTTTTTTCAACAAAAGGTTTAGCTTTTTTATGCAAACCTTTTTCAGTATCTAAATTAATTACTAAAGTTCTTCAAATTGTTTTAAAAATATTAGCTTTTCTTGTAAATTCAGAAATGTTTTCTCTATCTGTTTCAAGTTGAACTAAAACACGAGTAGCAATTTTTGAATTGTTGATTTCATATTTTAATTTATTATCTTCCATTTTTTCAAAAAGTGTAACACTTTTTTCACCAAATACCTCATTAACTAATTTTTTAGCAACTGAAATATCTTCGTTTGGTGATAATAAAATCATAATTTCATATTTTGATTTTGCCATTTGGCTCCTTTCGGTCATCAGGGCTTAATTTAATAAGCCAAGGAGTATAAAAAATAAATTTAATAAAAAAATAATGTTAAAAAAACATTATCATTGAAATAAAATACTCCTTTGTATTATACATTATTTTGTTTTTAAACAAATAAAAAACAAGAGTTAAAAAACTCTTATTTCTTATTTTAAATTTTCAATTATTTGTTTCTCTAATTTTTCAAAATCAATTTGATCATGAATATCAGCCATATATGAAAACTCTTCAACTTCGCCTTTTGTATTAACTAATAAATAACCTCTAGCCAATAAATAAACATCTTCAATTAAAAATCCAAATTTTTTACCAAATTCTCTATTTTTATAATCAGAATAAATTTCAGTATTGTGAACTTGGTGTTTTGTTTTTCACTCAGCTATTGTAGGTGGTAAATTTAATGAAATTGAAATAAAATCAACATTTGGATATTTTTTCACTAAATTTGAAATTCCTACAGTTTGTTCATCACATACCGAAGTATTTAACGCAGGAAATACAGATATAACTGTTAATTTTTTAAATTCATTAATTTCCACATCATCAAAAAAAGTATTTGTAACTTTGAAACTAATTTTTTGTTTTTTTTCTACTGGTTTTCCGTATAAATTATATAATTCATTTTTAAATTTAATTCGCATACATCCTCCTCACGAAATACATTTTTATTAATAATATAAATTATAATATAAAAAAATAACTAAGTTTAAAAAAGAAATTAAAAACTTGATTTTTTTAATAATTTTAAGACATATTTATAATTTTTGTGTTTTTCATCATTTTCAAAAATTATTTTATTTTTATTTAAAATTGGATTGCTTATTAAAATTATAAAATTATTTTTATTGTTTTTTAATTTAAGTAAAAAATTTCAATATTTTAAATCTCTTTCCTTTCTGACTTTTATCTTAAAACCTCTATTTTCTGATAAAAAAATAAATTTGTTAATGTTAATTTTTTTATCATAATCTAAAACCTCTAAATTTTTAAAATTATAAGTTTTATTAACTAGAGATAACGTTTCTACAATATTAATGTTTTGAGTTTTTTGATAATTTAAAAAAGAAATAATAAACGAAATTAAAACAAAAGGATTAAAAACAATATTTTTTTGATTTAATTGAAATTCCATTTCCCCGTATTTATTTATTTTTAAAAAATAAAAGTCATTTTTTTGATTTTTGAAAGAATAATTAAAAACATGTTTTGTAAAATTATCAGTTATTTGCAAAAATTTATTTTTATAATAATTGTTAAATATATAATAAATTAGAAATAAAATTTGGCTAAAACTGACTTTAAAAAATCTTTTTTTAATTTTATAGTAAAAAATAGGTAAATAACTTTCGCTATTTATCTCAACTTTCAAATCCGCATTTTTATTTTTACTAAAATTAAATCCAGATAAAAAAGAAAAATTATTTACTCAATTTTCTATGCTTTTATTTTGGCTTGTAAACTGCAGATTTAAAACCTTTTCAGCGCTTTTTTCGAAGTAAAATTTATCATATATTTCTATTATGTTTTCAACATCAAAATCTAAATATTTTTCCAATTCGTAAAATTCATTTTTTTTATCAATTAAATTCTTTAATTCATTATTTTCTGAGGTATTATTTTTTTCTAAATATCCTAAATTCTCATTAAAAATTTTTACTATAATTTTTTCATTTCTTAAGTAAATTAAAACTAAATAATTAAAATTAATTTTTTTAAAAATATAAAATGCTCTTTGTTTAAATAGATTTTTATCCAATTTGTAAACTAAAAATTTACCACTTTCATTTTCAAAAACATTTCTTATATTTTTATTTAAATTTAAACATTCTATTTTTTCATCAAGAACAAACAAAATATTTTTATTTTTTATTTCAAAAAAATTTTTAATTTTATTTAAAATATCTTCAAAATTTTTTTTATTTATTTTTTCTTCCGTTTTTTTTTGTTCTATATAAAAGAAAAAAAATTTTTCATCAAATTTAAATTCAAACCACATTTTATCACCAAAAATATTTTATTTTAAAATTTTATTTTTTAAAATAATTTTAATTTATTAAAAATTAAAAAGCATATAATGACTATTTTTTGGTAAAATTTTTTTTAAAAATAAAAAAAATATATTTTTATTTCCCTCTGTATTATTTATATTAATTTATTAAGAAAGGATAAAATGGCAAAAATAAATATTTTTTCACTTGGTGGTTTAGATGAAAATGGTAAAAATTTATATGTAATTGAAGTAAATGATGATATTTTTATAATTAATTCGGGTTATAAAATTCCGATAAATTCTACAAATGGTGTTGATACCCTTATTCCTGATTTTACTTATTTAGAAAAAAACAAAAGTAAAATAAAAGGTGTTTTTATAACAGACGCTAAAAACGAATCTTTTTCAGCATTACCTTGATTGTTAATGAAGATAAAAAAAATAAAAATTTATTGTTCGTATTTTACAAAATTTCTAATTTTAGATCGTATTTCTAAATATAAAATAGATGACTTAAATTTTGAAGTTATATCAGTTGGAGCAAATAAAATTCCGTTAGGAGATGTGACTATAAGCGCTATTCCTTTAGCTGGTTCTATGCCTGGAACTTATGGATGAAATTTCGAAACTGAAGATGGACATATTTTAGTTATGTTAAATTTTGTTTTAGGCTCACTAGGTGTTTATGGAAAAACCGATATTAAACAAATTAAAAATTCTATTTCACCAAATAAAGAAATTCTTTCATTATTAATCGATTCAGGAAACGCTACAGGAACAGCTGTAGGAAATGCTATTGATAAAATATATATAACGCCAATAATTGAAAGTGTCTTTTATAATGCTAAAGAAAATTCAAGAATTATTGTAGGTGGACTTGATGAAGAAATGACCAGTTTACATGAAATTTTAAATTTAGCAATTAAATATAAAAGACCAGTAGCTATTTATGGTAGAACTTATTCAAAACTTATTGATTTAGTAAAAAAAATAAAAATAAACTCAGAATTAGTTGAAATGCCCGAATTTATTGATTATAAAGAAATTGAAAAAGTTGATAATGCAGTAATTTTAGTAACATCAACAAACGAAAGGCTTTATAAAAGATTTTTAAGAATTACTGAAAATAATGACATTTATTTAAAATTGAAAAAAACAGATAATGTAATTATGATCGCTCCACCTATAAATGGTTTAGAAGTTTTATATGCTTTGATTTTAGATGAAATAGCTAGAATAACTCCATTAATAACAGATATAACAGAAAATGAACATTATAAAATAAGGCCTGCAAGAAAAGATATTTATACTTTAGTTAAATTTTTAAAACCCAAATATTTTATTCCAATTCAAGGACTTTATAGATATTTAGTAGTAGCATCCCAAATAGCGGCAACAGCTGGAATGAATAGAAGTAATTTAATTGTTTTACAAAATGGTAAAGTAGCATCATTTATAAATGGGAAACTTAGCTCCACTAAAAAAAATATTAAAGATTGCGGGGAAATTATTATTGACGGATTTGGTATGGGAGATATTTCTACCGAAGTTATTAACGAAAGAGAAACTCTTGCAAGAGAAGGTGTTATAGCGATAACTGCACTTACGGATTACAAAACTAAAGAATTAAAAAGCGAAATAAATATAACCAGTTCTGGAATTATTTCGAAAGAAATGAAAGAAGAAACATACGATATTATAAAAAATTTAATTTATCAATTATTTATTGAAAATAAAAAGATAAATCTTAAAGAAATACAAATGAAAATAAAAAAAATAATTAGAAAAAAAATGTATAAATTGTATGAAAAAGAACCAATGGTTGTAGCTGTGTTTTATGAAATTTAAAATTAATTTTGATTCAAAAATATTTTGATTTTTTATTTTATCTATTCACATATTTTTATTTCTTTTTTCATTTATACAAATCCCTGTTTTTACAACAATATATCTTTATTCAATTGGAATGTTTTTTGGATATTTTTCTTGAAATTATTTTATTTTTTTTCTAATTTTTATTTTTAAAAAAATAACAAAAATTAACATATTTAAAATTAAAAATATAAAATTTACTTATTTAAATTTATTTTTTGTAAATTTATTAATTGTCTTAATAGCAATGTTTTTTTTGCAAAAAGATTGAGCTTTTTTGAAAATAGGTTTTAATTTGTGAAATGATGATTTTGGAAAATGATGAAATTCATATGCAGTAAATAAATCAATTCTTTTTCCAGGGAATGAACATTTCGGTTTTATCAATCAATTAATATATTCATTAATTGCATCATGTTTTAGTCAAATAGGAATCTTTTTGTTGCCTTTGATATTTTTATTATCGTCAATTTTATTAACAACTAAATGAAAAAATCAAATTTTATTTTTTGTTTTAGTAAAAACAAAAAAAATAAGTAAAATTAAATTCAAAAAAAATGTAAAATTTAAAATAAATAAAAAGGAGGAAAATGATAATCAAAACTTGGGTGGAACAGTAAATGAAATTGATACAAAAATTAATGATACAATCTTAAATAACACGTTAGAGAGTGATGTCATATTTAACACAGAAACAGTGGAAAATCATTCAACAAATGATTTTGAAATAGATGAAAAAATTAACTTATCTAATGAAACAACAAGTTGAACCCAACCTTTTGATGATCCGTTTTAAAAAATGTCAAAATTAGTAGAAATGAAATGAGCTGATGCTCAAAAAATAATTGATAATGGTGTTGTATATTTAGAATTTGCTGTAGATTGATGTGGTGATTGTATTATGATGAAGCCAATAGTTGAGAAAGTAGCTGATCATTTTAAAGATAATAATGAACTTAAAATGATTAAGGTAAATGCGGAGGAATCTGGATTATTTAGAAAACCAAATACAAAATTTGAAGTTTTAAAAGTTCCGACACACATAATTTTAAAAAATGGCGAAATTGTTTTTAAACATTTTGAATATATACATGACAGCATATTGATTAATGAAATCAATAAAGCTTTAAAAAATTAAATAAATAAAAACCCTAAATAAACTTTTTAAAGAATATTTAGGGTTTTTTAAATAAAGAAATAAATTATTTGTTGTAATACTCAACTATAAATGTTTCATTTATCTCTTGATTTAATTCAGATCTTTCTGGTAATCTTTTTAAAGTTGATGAAAAACCATTAGTTTCCATTCATTCAGCTTTAACTCTTTTTTCTAAAGCATCAACTATTTGAACATTTTTTCTAGATTTTTCTTTTAATTCAATAACACTTCCAACTTTTATTTGCATAGATGGTATATTAGCTTTTTTGCCATTTACTAAGAAATGATTGTGGTTAACTAATTGTCTTGCTTGTCTTCTTGTTAAAGCAAAACCAGCTCTATAAACTAAATTATCTAATCTAGTTTCTAACATTTGTAAAAAGTTTGTACCAACAACACCTTTCTTCTTAGAAGCTTTAAAAAATGTATTTTTAAATTGTCTTTCATTAATACCATACATGAAACGAACTTTTTGTTTTTCTTGCAAATGTTGTCCATAATCTGAAATTTTTGGTCTTCTTTTATTATTATCAGAAGATTTATTATTTTTTGCAAATTCTTTCCCATTTTCTAAAAGTGAAAAATTTAATTTTTTAGATTTTTTAAAAATAGGACCAGTATATCTTGCCATTTTTTACCTCTTTTCTGCATTAAACAAAAATGAGAAATAATCCTGTAATAAAAAAATTAAATTTAATGATTTCAACATCCAGCAAGTTTACTTTCAAATCTAAACAAATTTAATTTTTTTTAAAACATATTATTTTGCTGTTTAAATGCTTTTAAATTTTACAATATTTTTTAAATATATAAAGTTTTTTTCATAATTAAGTGTTAAAATTATTTATAAAAAAGGTGGTAATATGTTTAAAATAATTTTAGGTATCTTATTATTTATTTGTTTTTTAGTTTTAATTATTTTAATATTTTTGATTTATAAAACATTAAAACTACAAATGAAAAACAATTTAATTAAAAGCAAGCAAAATTTAAAAAATCATTCTTTATTATCTACAAATCAAAAATTAATAGAATTAATTCAAAAAATTAAAGAGCATTACAACAAAATAAACAACACTAAAAATGAAATGGTTTTTAAAATTGAAAACAAATTAAGAATAATTCAAAGAAAAGAAGAAACTTTGTTTAAAGAAATTGAAAAAGTACCGCTTAAAAAAACATTAATAAAAAATTTACAAGAAAAGTTAATTAATTCTGAAAAACAATCAAATGAATTTATTGAAAGTATAAAAAAAGATTATTCTGCAATATTAGCTAATAATGAATTTTTAGATAACTTATATTCATTAAATAAAAATTTAGCTTTATTAAAAAATCGTTTTGAACAAAATATAAGTCTATATTCTGAAGATAAAGAAAAAATAAATGATTTATTTAATAAAATTAATATAAATATTAGAAAAATAAGAGTTTTATTGCCAAATTTAGATAAACAAAATGAAATATTAATACTTTTAAATAAACATAAAGAAATGATATTGAAAACAATTTCTATTTTAAATTATTCACCAATTTTTTGAACATATATAAAAAAAACATTACCTCTTTGTATAAAGAATTTAAAAAATATTTATTTTGAAAAAGAAAAAGAATTGAAATTAAATACTCTTTTTGATTTTGCGAAAATCGAAAATTGATATAAAAACAAAGAAAAAGAAATTTTAGCATCATATAATAAATTTAATTTTGAACTAGTTCATGAAGAAGTTATATTAACTCTATCAACTTTAGAAGATACTAAACAAAATATATTAAAACAAGAAAAAATTAGAGATTTTTTAAGCTTAGCTATTTTAGAATTTAAAGATTCTATAAAGAAATTTATTGATAATCTAAAACAAAAAAGAGTTTTGGCTAAAAAAGAATATAGAAATCTTTTTGAAGAAATGATTGAATATTTTGAAAAATTAATTTTATATTATGAAACAGATAACGATATTGCTTATTCTAAGAAATTAATTTATTTCAAGAAAAACATTGTTCGTTTTGAAAAAAGTAAACAAAAAATAGAAGAGTTGGAAAAACAGGAAAATATTTATACCGATTTAAATATTAAAAAAATTAATTTACAACTTTTTTCATATTTAAAAGAAATAATTAACAATTTTATTTTTAAATTAAATGAAAAACAAGTTGTATTGACTCAAGAAGAAAAAAAACAAATTAATGAATTAAAATCAAAAATAATTAAAATTTTCAACTCTGCTAATGAAAATGAAAAAAATATAAAAATAGAAAAATTAATTAATGATATTTCCAATTATTCAAATATATTTAATAAATATTTAGATAAAATAATTTTAGAAAAATTATTTCATAAATTGAATAATTTTAGAAATAATCAAAATAAATTAAATTCTACAATGAATTTAGCTGAAAATTACTCTAATTCTGGTAATTATTCAAAAGCTTTAAACAATATTTTTTCTAATTTAAATAAAAATAAGCATTTTAAAAACGGAGTTAAATAATGTATGAACAAATACTTATAAGATATGGTGAATTAGTTTTAAAAAAAAATAACCGTAAATTATTCATTAATTCTTTAAAACAAAATGTTTTAAGAATTACTAATGAAAAACCAAATGTTAAGTTTGATAGAATGTTTTTATCATATACAAATGAAAACATAGAAAAATTAAATTATATTTTTGGGATTAGTTCTTATTCCCCAGTGCTAGTAGCAAATACAAATATTGATGATATTTTAGAAAAAGTTTTAACTCAAATAGGTAGCGATGTTAAAACATTTAGATTGTCAGTAAAAAGAAACTGAAAAAAATTTGAATACAATTCTGAACAAATAACAAATATTTTAGCTCAAAATATTTTTAAAAAATTCCCACATTTAAAAGTTTCATTAAAAAAATATGATTTAAATATAAATGTAGAAATAAGAGAAAAAAATAGTTATATTTTTACTAAATCTATTCCAGGTTTAGGTGGTTTACCTGTTGGAATTTCAGGAAAAACATTACATCTAATTTCAGGCGGGATAGATTCACCGGTTGCAGCATTTCAATTAATGAAAAGGGGTGTAAAAGTTGATTTATTATCATTTATAACCCCTCCTACAACAGATGAAAAAACAGTTTTAAAAATTCAAAAAATTCAAAAAATTTTAGATAATTATCAGTTTTCAACCAAACTATATCAAATTAATTTTACTGATGTTATGAACTATATTTCTTTAATTTCTGATCAATCGTATAAAATAACGCTTATGAGAAGAAGTTTTTATCGTATAGCTAATATTTTGGCTAAAAAATTTAAATATAATTGTTTATCAAATGGAGAAAATTTAGCTCAAGTGGCTTCACAAACTATAGAATCGATTAATGTAATTTCTTCCGTTGTAGATATACCTATTTTTAGACCTTTATTAACTTATGATAAAAATGAAATTATTGAAATAGCAAGAAAAATTAATACGTACAACATTTCAATTGAAAAAGCAAATGAAACTTGTGAATTATTCGCTCCTAAAAATCCAGTTATCAAACCCACTATTGAAAAAGCTCAAAAACTAGAAGATGAATTAGATCAAATTTTTGAATTAGAAAACAAAATTATTTTTGAAAATTTATTAAAAAAGAAAGAAATTAAATAATAAAAAGGATTTTCTATGTATACAAAACAATTTAATCATAATTTGATAGAAAAAAAATGACAAGACATTTGAGAAAAAACCAATGCATTTAAAACTACAAATAATAAAACAAAAAAATATTATGTTTTAGATATGTTTCCTTATCCATCAGCTTCAGGACTTCATGTAGGACACCCTGAAGGTTATACAGCTACTGATATTATTGCTAGATATAAAAGGTTAAACAATTTTGATGTTCTCCATCCAATGGGGTGAGATGCTTTCGGTCTTCCTGCTGAACAATATGCTCTTAAAACAAAGAACCACCCCAAAGAGTTTACTAATAAAAATATTGAACTTTTTAAAACACAACTTAAATCATTGGGATTTTCTTATGATTGATCAAAAGAAATAAATACTACTGATCCAAAATTTTATAAATGAACTCAATGAATTTTTAAAGAATTATATAAACATGATTTAGCTGAAATAAAAAAAGTAGATGTTAATTGATGTGAAGAATTAGGAACAGTTTTAGCTAATGAAGAAGTTATAACAGATGAAAAAGGAAATAAAGTAAGTGAAAGAGGTAATTTTTCTGTTGTTAAAAAACCAATGTCACAATGAGTTTTGAAAATAACAGATTTTGCAGAAAGGTTAATAAATGATTTGGATGAAGTGGATTATCCAGAATCGCTTAAAAATTTACAAAAAAAATGAATTGGAAAATCAGAGGGCCATTTAGTTAAATTTAAATTATCTGATTCAAATGAAAATATAGAAGTATTTACAACTAGATTAGATACAATTTTTGGAGTAACTTTTTTAGCTTTAGCTTATGATCATCCTTTTATTAATGAACTTAAAAAAAATAATTTAGAAATACAAAATGCAGTTGAAGATATAAAAAATAGTGTTCTGGATAACCCATATAATATAACTAAAAAAACCAAAAAAGGCTTTTTTACCAATAAATATGTTATAAATCCAATAAATAAAAACCTCATACCAATTTATATTAGCGATTATGTTTTATCCTCTTATGGTGCAGGTGCTATAATGGGGGTTCCATCAGAAGATGAAAGAGATAAAGAATTTGCACTTTCATTAAATTTAGAAATATTAGAAATTTATAAAGAAGTTGATAACAAAAAAATTCTTTTCAATACTAATGTGATGGATGGGTTAGAACTTAAACAAGCAACAGAAAAAGTTTATGAATTTTTAGCTAAAAATAAATTAGCTAAAAAAAGTACATCATTTAAACTAAGAGATTGAATTTTTTCAAGACAAAGATATTGAGGAGAACCATTCCCGATTTATTTTGACGAAAAAAATAATATATATTTAGAAGAAAAATTGGTTGAATTGCCTTATAGCAAAAATATAAAACCTTCTAAAACAGGAGAATCCCCGCTAGTTAATTTAAAAGAATGAGTCGTGTTTGAAAAAAATGGTAAAAAATATCGTAGAGAAACTAACACAATGCCTCAATCAGCTGGAAGTTCTTGATATTTTTTAGCTTACATATTAAAAAATGATGATGGAACATATTTAGATCTAAATTCTAAAGAAGCATATGAAAGATTTAAAAAGTGAATGCCCGTTGATTTATATATCGGAGGTCAAGAACACGCTGTTGGTCATTTACTTTATTCAAGATTTTGACAAAAATTTTTATATGATTTAAAAATAGTGCCTCATAAAGAACCTTTTATTAAGATTGTTAATCAAGGAATGATTTTAGGTACAGATGGTCAAAAAATGTCTAAAAGTAAAGGAAATGTTATAAACCCTGATGACATAGTGAATGAATTAGGTGCTGATACTTTAAGAATTTATGAAATGTTTATGGGTCCCTTAGTAGATACAAAAGAATGAAGCGTTAGCACTATTCAAAGTATTAGAAAATGATTAGATAGAGTTTGAGTGATTATTAATAAATTTGCCGATAATCCAAATTTAATTGATCCAAATTATAAAAATGATGAATTCATTTCAATATGACATGAAACAATAAAAGAAGTAACAACATCTATTGAAACATTAAAATTTAATATAGTTATTAGTAAATTTATGGTCTTTATCAACCATTTATATAAAGTAGAAAAATTACAATCATTAGAACCTTTAAAAGATTTTTTAATTATGTTATCAACTTTTGCTCCGCATATTGCAGAAGAGCTATTAGAAAAATTTAAATTTGTGCAAATAAGAGAACAAAAATGACCTATATTTAATGAAAAATTAATTATTTTAAAAAAAATAATAGTTCCTGTACAAATAAATGGAAAAGTAAGGGCATTTCTTGAAAAAGAAGAAAATGATAATGAAAATAGTTTGCTAGAAAAAGCGATAAATTTACCTAATATTGTAAAACATATAAGCGCTCAAAAAATAAAAAGAAAGCAATATATAAAAGATAAAATTATTATAATTAATACATAATAAAAAAGATTTAAAAAACAAAACCTTTTTGAAACTTTGTTCGTTAAGGTTTTGTTTTTTATTTTGAAATTAAAAAATTAATTTTATTGTTCACTTCTTTTGGTTTTTCAAAAAATAGTGCATGCCCACAATTTTCTAAAATTGTTAAATTTTTATTTCTTTTATCAGCTATTTCATAAACGGTTAAGTTTGGAACGAACATATCATTCATACCAATTATAAATTCATAATTTTGGTTTTGATCATATAGATCAAATATTTCTTTCTTTAAATATTTATTATTAGTAATTTGTTCTTTAACCATTTTTGAATAAATATTTTTTTTATTTGTCATAAAATTTAAAAATATTGTAGAAATTCTTTTTAAATTATCTTTATATTTATTCACATTAGTATAAACCAAATTATCTTGACTTTCATATGCATCATCGATATTATTCGGTAAAAGTCATCTTTTTATTCTATTAGATATATTTAAAATACCTTCTTTTAAATGAGATAAAGTTAATAAATTATAATTTATAGGCGCAGCTAAAAGAGCATAATCTACTACATTATGGTTTAGTAAATATAAAGCGCTAGCACCACCTAAAGAATGACCTACTACTAATTTTATTTTAAAATTAATTTTTTTAACAAATTCTAAAGCAATTTCTTGATATCTTTCGATAGTAATTTCTTGATTTTCGCTACTTTGTCCGCAACCAGGAAAATCAAAAGCAATAACATCATAATCTCTATTTTCTAAACTATAAACTTGATTAGCAAATGTAACTGATGAGCCAAAGCCATGTAAAAATAATACTTTATCTTTTCCTGTGTCTTCTAAAATATAATAAATGTTTTCATTTAAAATTTCAATAAAGTCTTTTTTCATATTTTTATCCAAAAAAAACATTGATTATTTCATCAATAGTAATATTTCCAAAATAGTCATCTAAATTTTTAATTTTATTTAAAATTTCTTTTATTTTATCTTTTTCATAATCTAAACCAATAAATTTACTAGTTATTTCATCTAAAGATGTTTTACTTAAAAAATCGCCTTCAAATGTTAAAGCAGTAATTTTGTTTTTAACTACATTAGCGTTTATTTGTAATATTCCGCCATTTGTTTTAGCCTCATTAAAAAAACTAAACTCAGGATTTTTCCCATAAACTCATTCATCTGATGATCTTAATTTTTGAGTTTCTAAAATTTTTTCTAAATATTTTTGTGGAATATCACTAACAGTTGCATTATATTTATTTTTAAAAAAAGTTAATAATTTATCAAAAAAATGTTCAAAAGTTATTTTATCTTCCATTTCATTTAAAAGATTTGTAACTCTTTGTCTCGCGCTTTCTATTCCTTTTGATTGCATTTTTAATTTACTAGGGTTTAAAACTTTTGATAATTTAGTTAAATCAGCATTGAATAAAATAGTTCCGTGGTGAACTATTTTATTTTTTGTTAAAAACTGAGCATTACCTGAAAATTTTGCATCATTAACAACTAAATCATTTCTACCTTTAAATTTAGCATCTAAGTTTATTGATTTTAAAAATTCTAAAATAGGATTTAAAAATTTTTCATATTCCCCGGTGCCTTTAGCTGTAATGAATGAGAAATTTAAATTCCCCAAATCATGATAAACCGCTCCTCCACCAGATAACCTTCTATAAAGTTCAATATTTTCATTTTTTAAAACATCGATTTTTACTTCTTTATGAACATTTTGATTCTGTCCAATAATAACAGCATTTTCGTGTTGATAAAAATATATTATATCTTCATTCAATTCCTCGTCTTTAGCAATTAATTCTTCGATTACTAAATTATAAAATGGTGAATATTTTTTACTAACAAAAATTTTCATCTTATCTCCTTATTATTTAATGTATTATTAAAAAATAAATTTCACTTAAAAACATAAATGAAATTTATTTTTTAGGCACTAAATCAAAATTTGTAACACTTTTACAAAGAAAAAATAATTCTTCTAATTGTTCATTATTTAAATTCAAACTTTCAAAACCACTTAAATATATAATTCCATAATCTCATCTTCTTTGATATTTATTTTGATCTAATAAATAAATTAAATCCTCAATTAATCAATCAAAAAAGCTTGAATTATATTTTATATCTCTCAATAAACCATCAATTTTTATTTCTAAAGTTCTGCTATAATAATTTTCAATAACAAAATTAAATGAGAGATTTAGTTTTGAGCTTGAAATAGACTGTATTTGTTTTTTCATATTTAATATTATAAAGAAATAAAAATAATTGAAATAAAAAATAATAAGACTTTTTAAATATAGTAAAATTTTAATAATAATAAATTACTAAATAATTAATTTATTGAACAAATTTTAAGATAAATAATAAGGAGGAATAATGAAAACAGGAAGTTGAAAAAAAATAACTGACGCAATAAAACAATTTGATAATATTTTTATTTTTCATCACATAAGACCAGATGGTGATTGTTTAGGTTCTCAATTTGGATTAGGAAATTTAATAAAAGAAAATTTCCCTGAAAAAAACGTTTTTTTAGTCGGAGATTCAAAAAACATTTTAAATTTTTTAGATTTTAAGCATGATGATATAAATAAAATAAATGAAAAAAATTTTAATAATTCGTTAGGAATAATAGTGGATGCTTCAAGTTCTGATCGTTTAGAAAGTATTGAGCTTATTAATTCAAAAAAAATAACAAAATTAGCAAGGATTGACCACCACCCTAATAAAACTGATATTAAATACGATTTTAATTGAGTTGATTCATCATATGTAGCAGCTGCAGAAATGGTTGGTTATTTAGCTATGAAAGCAAAATGAAAAATAACTACCAAAGCAGCTGAATATATTTATTTAGGTATTTATACAGATTCTGGAAGATTTTTATATACTAATACATCTTCAAGAACTTTTTTAGTTGTTTCGCATTTGTTAAAAAATAATTTAAATATTGATAATATTCATTTTCACTTATCACAAAAATCATTGAATTTAGCAAAATTTAATGGAGAAGTTTTATTAAATTTTAAAAATAAAGGTAAAGTTAATTATTACTATGTAACTAAAGAAATTCAAGAAAAATATAATTTAAAATACGAAGAAGCAGCTCAAGTAAATTTACTTGCTAATTTAGATAATTCTAGAATTTGAATTTTCTTTATTGATCAACCAGAAAATTGAATTAGAGTAAGATTAAGATCAAATGGTCCTAAAGTTAATACTATTGGAAGACAGTATAAAGGCGGTGGTCATGATCAGGCTTCCGGCGCAATGATTAATAATCCTGATTTAATCGAAGAAATAGTTGATAAGGCTGTGCAATTAGCTGAGGAATATACAGATGAAAAAAGGTAGTATTAAACAAGTTAGTGAACAAATTTTAAAATATGACCAAATTGTTATATTTCACCATATAAGACCAGATGGAGATTGTTTGGGAGCGCAATTCGGTCTTAAAAAATTAATTGAAGATAATTTTCCAAATAAAAAAGTTTATGCAATTGGAGATGCTCAAAATTCTTTCAGCTTTATGAATTTAGAACATGATACTATACCAAGTGATGAATTTTTAAAAAATTCTTTAGCAATTATAGTGGATGCTAATTTTAAAGATAGAATTGAATGTAGATATTTGTTGGATGAAAATAAATTTGCAGCTATTATTAGGATTGATCATCATCCAAATGATGATGATTTAAATTCAACAGCTTTATGAGTGGATTCTTCATATGTAGCAGCATGTGAACAAGTTGCACATCTTGCTATTAGAAATAAGTGAAAAATCTCTGCAAAAGCAGCTGAATATATTTATTTAGGTATTTACACTGATTCAGGTAGATTTTTATTTAATAACACAAGTTGACGAACATTATTATTAACTTCGAAATTATGAAAAAGTAAAATGGAAGTAAATAAAATACACCAAAATTTAACTAAAACATCATTAAATGATATTCAATTTAATGCGTATATCCATTCGAATTTTAAAGTTTATAAAAATGTTTCATATTATCTTATTAATTTAGAAGAACAAAAAAGATTTAATAAAACACCAAATCAAGCCACTAGACCAAATTTAATTGCTAATATTGAAGGATTCAATATTTGATTATCTTTTACACAAGAAAAAGAAAATAGTTGAAGAGTGGAATTAAGATCAAATGGCCCAAATGTAAGAGAAATAGCTGTTAAATGAGGTGGTGGTGGTCATTTAAATGCATCAGGAGCTATGATTGATTCAATTAGTAAAATAGATAATATTTTAGAAGATTGTCAAAAGCAAATAGAAATTTGAAAAAATAATTAAATTTAAATTATTAATAAAAAGTTTACATTAAAACCCTATAACCAAATTTTATTAAAAACTATTTTGGTTATAGGGTTTTAGTTATTTAATAAAAAAGAATTATTTTTATTCGTTTTCTTTTTTATTTTTTTCAATAATTCCATTTGCTGTTCCCATTAAAGAAGCTACAGATTGTAAGTTTGGTGGAATTATTATTTTAGTCGCTTTACCATTGGCTAAATCTGTTAATTTTTCAATTGCTTTAAGTGTTAAAACACTTTCGCTAATTTTTACGCTATTTAATAATTCAAGCGATTTTTTTTCAGCTTCAGCTTTTAATATTTTAGATTCTTTTTCAGCTTCAGCTTTTAAAATAGCTGCCTCTTTTTCACCTTCAGCTTTTAAAACTGAAGCAATTTTAAATCCTTCAGCCTCTAAAACGCTTGCTCTTTTTTCTCTTTCAGCTCTTAATTGTTTTTCCATTGATTTTTGTACTTCTAATGGCGGGATTATATTTTTTAATTCAACTCTATGAATTTTTATTCCTCATGAATTAGCAGCTGTGTCAAGAATAATAGTTAATTTTCCGTTTATTGTATCACGGGATGTTAAAGTTTGATCTAATTCTAATTCACCAATTAAGTTTCTAAGTGTTGTATAACATAAATTTTCAATTGCTGAAAATGGTTTTTCCGCTCCATAAGCATATTTTTGCGGATCTGTAATTTGTAAATAAATAACAGTATCTACTGAAATTGTTGAATTATCTTTGGTAATAGCGCTTTGCTCTGAAAAATCTAAAACTTTTTCTTTAAAATTATTTCTTAAAATAATTTTATCAATAAAAGGAAAAATAAAATTAACACCCTTATCTAATGTTTTGTTATATTTTCCTAGCCTCTCCACCACAGCGAATTCAGCTTGAGATATTTTCTTAATCCCTTTTATTAATATAGTTATTATAAATGATATAACAATAAATGTAAAAACGGCGATTATAACAATTAATGTAATGTTTGTCATTTGTAAACTCCTTTATTTTTTACTTTTTTTAACAAATAAAATATTTCCATCTATATATTCGATTTGAACAACTTCTCCTTTAGATATTTTTCCTTCACCCTTTATAGAAAGTGTTAAAAAAGTTTTATCATCATACACTACTTTTCCATATTTATTCTCTTGATTATTTACTTCGTAAGAATCTTCTAATAAAGTAGTTTCTTTAAAAAAGCCTATATTGTCTTTTGAAATTTCTTTATTTTTTTTCTTTTTGAATACAAAATATTTTCTGAAAAAAAACCAAAAAATTAAATATGATAAAGCATCAATCAAAATAGCAATTGCTCAAGAAATTACTATATAAATAATTTCTCCTTCAGTAGCTGAAACAATAATTAAAGCAACAAAAAAACCAATTGTTGAAACTCCTATTCAAAAGCCAGGATTTAAAATTTCAGCTAAAAATAAACTAATTATAATAAGTATAAATATAGCTAAAAATACATATTTTAAAATTAAATTACTTTGAAATAAATTCATAATTTAATTATATTATTTTTTTAAAAGTAAAAAACAAAATTAATTATTAAAATAGATAATTTTTTTAATATTTTATTATCAATTAATAACACAAATATATTTTATTTGATAAATAAAAAGTAAAAAAGTATATAATATTTAACATAAATATACTATTATTAAATAGTTTGTTAATAAAATACATATTAAAAAAATTAAAATTTAAGGAGAAAATATGAAAATTATATCCATTGGGGCAAACCATGCTGGAACATCTTTTTTAAGAACATTAAAAAAAGTAGCACCTGAACATGAATTAGTTGCTTATGATAGAAATACAGATATTTCTTTTTTAGGATGTGGTATTGCATTATGAGTTGGTGGAGAATTTGAAAATCCTGATGGACTTTTTTATTCAAACGTTGAAGAATTAAAAAGTTTAGGCATTAATATCAAAACATCTCATGAAGTTATTGAAGTTAATAGAGAAGAAAAATATGTTGTAGTTAAAAATTTAGAAACTGAACAAACATTTAAAGACTACTATGATAAATTAGTTTATGCTGGTGGAACATGACCAATTGTACCTCCATTTGAAAATGTAAACTTAGAAAACATTTTAATTTCCAAAATTTTTGCACATGCAAAAGAAATTAAAGCGAAAGCTATAGATCCAACAATCAAAGATGTTGTTGTTATTGGAGCTGGTTATATTGGAATTGAATTAGTAGAAGCTTTCCATAAATATGGAAAAAGAGTAACACTTGTAGATATGCAAGATAGAATTATTCCAAATTATTTTGATCCAGAATTTACATCAAAAGTTGAAAATTCAATGGCAAGTCATGGGATTAGAATTAGATTAGGTGAAAAAGTAGAAAAATTCTTAACACATGATGGAATAAAAGTTTCAGGTGTGGTAACTGATAAAGATGCATATAAAGCTGATTTAGTAATTTTAGCTATTGGATTTAGACCAAATACTGAGTTAATTCAAAATGTTGAAAAATTACCAAATGGAGCTATTAAAGTTGATAAATTCCAAAGATCATTAAATGATGAAAATGTATATGTTATCGGAGATTCAGCTTCAATGATCCATAATTCAACTAAAGAATATGCACATATAGCATTAGCTACTAATGCTGTTAAGACAGGGATTATTGCGGCATTCCATTTATCAGGACAAGAAATTCCATTTCCAGGATACTCAGGTACAAATGCAATAAATGTATTTGATTATAATTATTCATCAACAGGATTAACAGAAGTTTCTGCGGCTAGAGTTGAAGATATAAAAGATAATTTTGCTGTGGAATATTTTGAAGATAATGATAGACCTGAATTTATGAAACATCACTATCCAGTTTGATTTAAAATAACTTATGATAAAAGAACATTAAGATTATTAGGTGCGCAAATTGGTTCAAAAGGAAAAGCGGCAAATCACACTGAAGTTATGTATGCTCTTTCATTAGCTATACAAGAAAATTTAACATTGCCACAAATCGCATTAATGGATTTCTACTTCTTACCTCACTTTAATAAACCATTTAATTTTGTAATTCAAACAATTTTAAACGCATTAAAATTAAATTATCACGAAAAATAATTTTTCTAAAACAATAAATTAAACAAATAAAAGATTTAAAAAATGCTTTTATTTGTTTTTTTTATTTCTCAAAAAAATAAAAAAATATTTATTATTTAAATCTTCTTTTTTATTATTAAAAAGCATTAAATTAATAAAATTAAATAAATAAAACAAGTTTTTTACTTAAGATAATGATCCAAAAACAGCGTATCATATATTTAAATTAAAATTTTGTATTAAATTAATAAAAAAATATTTTTTTAATTTTAATTTTAGTTAAAAAAGCCTATTTTTATTTCTTTTTAAAAACTTTAATAATTAATTTTTTAAATAGTACTATAATTAACTTGTGTTGCTTATTTAGTTTATTTTTTAAATTTCCCACACACAAATTGAAAAAATTATATTTTCATGATGGAAAAAACATTTCAAAATTTTTTAGCTCATTTAAATTTAGAAAAATTCAACTTTAAAATTATAGTACATAGCAGCTACATATTGAAAAAAAATCATTTGATATCAAGAACACCAAATGATTTAGATATTATTATAGTTAGCAATAAAATTGATTCATATACATTAAATAAACATTGAGAAAATTTAAAATCTAAATTAAACATTTTAAAAATTATAATTGATAATCCTATTTTTAAAAAAGTACAAATTCAATTTGATGATAAAAAATTTATTTTAGAATGTTCATTAATTAAAACGATAAGCTCAGATTTTTATTTACCTATTTATAAAAATGAAATTTATGAAGTTGTTCCTGAATATGTATTTTTAGGAAAAATATTTCAAATTTACAAAATTTATAAAACAAATATTTTGACAAAAGATGAATTTTATATTAAATTAAATCAAAATATTAATGATATTAATGAAGTTTTTGTAAATTGAAACAAATTAAATATATCACAGTTTAAATCTAATAAAATAATTTTAGAAGCATTTTTTAACAATGTTAATATTTGATTTTATTTACATGATTTTAATATATGTAATTTTTTCGAAGGTAATTTTTATTTAATTGAATTAATTACCTCAAAATTAAATTATAAAAATTTTTTTGAAAACATGATGAATTTTTATAATTTATTCGATAATGAAACGAATTATATCTTTTCAAAAATAATAAATATTTTTTTAATTAACAAATATAGAATTCTAGACATATTATCAGAAAATGAAACTCTAAAAAATGACATTCAAATATGATCAACAAATAAAAAAAAATTATTTTTTCCAAAGTTTAAAAAATTTAAATTTTTTGGAAATGTTATAAAAACAAGTGATGATAAATTAATTTTAGATTCATTAACTTTTTCTTTAACAAAGTTTTTTGAAAATGAAAATCTATTATTTTTTAAAAAAATTAAAATTCTTTTTAAAAGCAGCTCTTATTGAAATGAAAATAATTTAATTATTTCTAAAAAATTTATTTTCAAAAACGTTTTAGATAAAACTTATATAAGTTATAAAATTGATAACACATTAAATGATAATGAAATTCTTTTTCCTTTATTTAAAAATAAAATTTTTATAATAGAAAATTACATTAAAATTTTATTTTCTTTACTTTTATTCAATAAAAGTAAAATAAACACTAATTTATAATTAAGGAGTTAATATGAAAAATTTACTAAATGTTATAATCAATGTAGGTATTCCTACAATTTCAAATAACATAGTTGATCCACATTCATTCCAAGAAAAAATAATTCAAAATTTTTTGAAAAACATTAACTTTGAAGAACAAAAAAAAATAAAAATTCAATATGTAAAAACAATTAATGAATTAAAAAATTTTAACTATGAAGATTTAAATACTCTTTTTAAAGAATTATTCAAAATAAAAAAAGAATTTTTTGATAATGAAGTTTCTAAAAAACATTTTTTAGATCTATATATTAAAAATGATAAAATTTATCAAAAATTTTATGATGAAATAATAAATGATTTACCTAAAAGTAGAAATAAAAGAGCTATATTAACTAGTGATCATCATAAACTTATCGAGATTTGAATAGATATAATAAAACAGAAAAGAGAAGATTATAATAATATCGATGCAGTTGCATATGGTTCTTTTCCTTTTGGTATTGGACTTGCATTATTTGCAGTCAATCCTTTTTTAGGTGTGGCTATAACGACAGGCTCAATATTTCAAATGATAACAGAACAACGTTTAACAAACTCAAAATTCTACTACTATGATGAAATTTTAACAAAGCTTAGAAATATATATCAAGAAGTATTAATTACAAATGAAAAATCAAATGAAACATACTATGTAAATAAATTAAGAGAAATAGCTATTGATGTTAATAAATATAATAACAATTTATTAAAAACAAAATATTTGGATGAATTAGAAAATAAAAAAGAAACTAAAGAAATTGAATATTTTAGTTCTTATTCTGGATATTAATGAATTTAGAAAATTTAGAAGTAAATAACATTAGAAAGTCAATTGATTTTTTAAACTTATCTAAAAAAAATTTTTATCTTATTTATTGAATATTGAATTTTTTTGGTTTTGTTTTTATTTTAGCTACAACTTTAGCATTTAGATCAAAATATATTATCTTACAAATTATTTTTCTTACTATTTCAATGATAATATTTTTCCCCTAATCTTATTTATGCTACTTTACATTATTTTAACATTAAATATTATTATGATCTAATTCAAAAAAAAGGATTTATATCTTTAAATGATGTAAAAAAAAACATAATAAGAAAATTATGATTATTTTCTCTGTTAAGAATAAATAAAGATATAGATATTTTAGATAAAGAAATTTATAGCTATTACAATAACAAATTAAAATTATTGAGTAAATTTTTAAATTACTTAAATAAATATAATATTTAATGCAGATTTTATGGAAGAAAAAAATTATAAATATAATACATTTAAACAAAACATTAAAAAGCTATTTTTTTATTTTTTAACATTAACTTTTTTTTCTTTAAGCATTCCTATTTTAATGACTTTAAGTTTTATATTTTCTATAAAAAATATAAAATCAACAATATATGAAGCTAATATCGCTATTTTAATTTTTTGTTTTGCTTTATACTTAGTAACAATTATAAAATTTTTCGATTTTTTTATTTACACTAGTTATTTTTCAAACATAATTAAAGAAAAAGGTATTATTTCATTAGAGGATATTTCAAAAAAATTTATATCCAAAAGATTATTGAAAAGATTATTATGAGTAAGTAAAAATTTAAACGTTTTAGAAGACGAAGTTTACAAGTTTTATATTTCTAAAGACATTGTCTTTTTTAAAAAAAGAGAATAACATTAATTTTTAATTTATTTCAATAATATTTTTTTGCAGCATTTTGATATATATTAAATTATGAAATTTATATCAGCTAAAATAAAAATTTAAGTGCAATACGTTTGTATTTGCACTTTTTTACATTTTTATTAAATAAATAAATTATTTTTAATAATAAGTTTTTTAATTAATTCATTCAA
>NZ_JNJY01000006.1 GCF_000701825.1 Mycoplasma collis ATCC 35278 | reverse complement strand
TAATTAGCGTAATTTGCTAAATAACCATATTCATGATGCGAATTTCTTTTAACTTCTCTACTAACTGTTGAAACATTAACACCTAAAATTTTTGCAATATGTCTTAATGATTTATTTTTTTGAAGCATCTGTTCAATTATTAATCTTTTATTTTTATCTAAATGATAATATTTTTTAGTATAATTATAAACTGTATAATTATTATTCATAGTTCTCCTTTTTTTAAATGGGGGGGGAGCTTTTTTTATATAAAAAAAGTGCCCCCCCATTTAAAATTTTATTACTTTTTTAAAAATTTTAAATGTGTTGCACTTAGAAATAGAATTTGGGAAAAAGCACATTAAATGTGCTTTTTTTTATTTTAAATTACTAGTAGAACTTTTTCATAAATTATAGTAATATTTTTTTAATTTTAATAACTCATCATGATTTCCATGTTCAATTATAGTTCCATTGTTTAACACCAAAATTAAATCAGCATTTTTAATTGTAGAAAGACGATGGGCGATTACAAAACTTGTTCGATTAGTCATTAAATTATCCATAGCTTGTTGAACAAGTGCTTCAGTTTTGGTATCAATGCTTGAAGTTGCTTCGTCTAAAATAACAACTGAACTATCTTTATAAGATGCTCTGGCAATGGAAAATAACTGTTTCTGTCCTTGTGATAAGTCATTTGCGGAATTTTCTAAAAAAGTTTCGTATTTTTCACTTTGACTTTCGATAAAATAATTTAGATTTGCAATTTTAGCGCTTTCTATCAATTTATCTTCATCAACAACTTTCGATCCATAACTAATATTATTTTTAATTGTATCTGAAAATAAATTACTTTCTTGTAAAACAATTGTTAATGATCTACGTAATGATTTTTTATCAATTAATTTAATATTAATTCCATCATATAATATTTCACCTTTTTGAATATCATAAAAGCGATTTATCAAATTAGTAAATGTTGTCTTTCCCGCTCCAGTTGGACCTACAAGGGCAATTTTTTGACCAGGTAAAATATGAATATTTATATTTTTTAAAATCATATTATCAGGACTATAACCAAATCAAACATTATTAAAAATTATTTCTCCCTTTACAGGTTTAAAACAAAATTCATTATTTTTGGTAGGTATTTTTCATGCTAGAATTGCATTGTCATTTAAAGTTGCAAAATCTTCAAGCTCATAAATTTTATTATTTTTAATTATAACTTTTGCAAGGGAAATTTTACCTTCATATTCTTCAGGATTTGTTTCTAAAATCTCATAAACTCTTTTCGAACCTGCAATTGACATAATAATTGTATTTGCTTGTTGACTTAATTGCACTATTGGAAAAGAAAAAGTTCTTGATATTTGAACAAAGGAAACAAAGCTACCAATAGATAAACCAAAAAACTTTTGAAGTTTTGAGTTTGTTAAAATTATTGCGCCTATGATTGTAATAACAGAAAAAATAACTATTCCAACATTTCAAATTAACGGAAAAAGAATATTAGTTCCTTGATTAGCTTTTTTTTCTGATTGATAAAATTCTTCATTAATTGAATTAAATTTTTCAAAAGCTTTATCTTCATAATTAAAAACTTTAACAACACTTAAACCATTAAAAATCTCTTCGCTAAAACCATTAATTTTTCCGTTTAATTTTTGACGAGCAATAAAATTTTTTGTTGTTTTTTTACTAAATGCTTTAGCTATATGAATCAAACCAGCTAATAAAACTACGTTTATAATAGTTAAAAATCAATTTAATCAAATCATTAATACAAATAAAGTAATAATTGATAAAATTGTATTGACAAATTGTGGGATAGAAGATAAGATAAATTGTCTTAATACATCAATATCGCTTGTATATCTTGTTAAAAGATCGCCAGTTTTATTTGTATCATAAAAACTAATTGATAGTTTTTGACCATGTTCATATAATTTAATTCTTATTCTTTTTATAACGTTAAAAGCTATTTTTATAATAATTCACTGATAAAGTCAAACAGATAAAATATTGAGCGAAAAAATTAAGATCCCCAATGAAATAGTTAAATAAAATTTTGTATAATCAAAGTTATCAATGCTAACTAAATTATTAGTTTGGGGGTTGATTAAAACTCCATCTATTAAAAATTTACCAATAAATAATTGATTAAATATATTGCCTAAACTAGAGATAAAAATAAAGAAAATAACAAGTCAAAAACCTAATTTATTATAATTTCAAATTAATTTAAAAGTTTTTTTTAAAATAGTTTTAGATTCTTTAAAACTTAGTTTATTAATATTATTAAAATTTTTTGTTCTAAATTTATTCACTTATTCCTCCTAAATTAATTTGTGTATTATAAAGCTCTTGATAAAATTCGTTATTTTTTAATAAATAATCATGATTACCTTTAGCAATAATTTTACCTTGATCAATAATAAAGATTTCATCTGCATTTATTATTGAAGAAATTTTTTGAGAAATAATAATTTTGGTGCAGTCTTTGATTTCATTTTTTAAACTATTTTGAATCATTGATTCTGTTTTCGCATCAATAGCACTAGTTGCATCATCTAAAATTAAAATTTTAGGTTTAGATATTAGAGCTCTTGCAATTGTTATTCTTTGTTTTTGACCACCAGATAAATTAGAACCGTTTTTATCAATTATAAAATCTAATTTTTCTTTTTTGTTTTCAACAAAATTATAGATATTAGCAATTTTTAAAGCTTTTATTATCTCTTCATCACTTGCATTTAAATTACCTACCTGAATATTTTCTCTTACAGTACCATTAAATAAAATATTTTTTTGTAATACAACTGATATTTGTTTACGTAATGAATTTAAATCATAATTTTTAATATTAATATTATCAATTAAAATATTTCCATTATTTACATCATATAATCTTGCAATCAAAGAAATTAATGTGCTTTTACCACTTGCGGTTGGACCGATAATTCCAATAGTTTGATTTTCTATAATTTTTAAATTTATGTTTTTTAAATTATTTGATGAATTAGCATTATATTTAAAACTAACATCTTGAAATTCTATTTTTGGTTTTTCAATTAATTTAATTCCTTCAGGATTTAAATCCATTGCTGGTTTTTCAATTAAAATTTCTTTAATTCTTTTATAACTAGGAATAGCCATTATTATCATATTTATAACTGACATTATCATAATTACAGAACCTGAAACTTGAAAAATATAGCTTGTAAATGAAAATAAAGTTCCCAATTGTAAATTATTATTTAAAACTAATAATGAACCATAAGATCCTAAAAATAAAACGGCGATAAAGATTATTAAGAAAAATAATGGACCAGTTAATGAAATTATTCTTTCTACAATAATATTAATTTTTGTTAAATCGTTAATTTTAGTTTTAACTTTTTCCATTTCTTGATCTTCATTAACAAAAGATTTAATTGTTTTAATTCCTTCAAGGTTTTCTTTAATTTTAAAATTAAAATCATCATATTTTTTCAACATTTTTTTAAAAAGTGGGATACTAAAAAAAGTGGTAAGTGAAAAAATTAAAATAACAAAAGGAATCATCACAACAAACATAAGTGATAATTTTGGACTTAATATTATTGAAGTTGATAATGAAAGTAATAACATTAATGGACCACGAACAATAATTCTTAAACTTTGATTAAAAGCATTTACGATATTTACACTATCATTAGTCATTCTATTTAATAAAGTTGCTATCGAAAATTTATTAATATTTTCAATAGATAAATTATTAACTTTGTAAAATATAACTTGCCTAAAATTTTTTCCCATTCCAGCTGATGCCTTGGCTGATGTTATACCAGAAAAAACACCAAAAAATAAGCCTATCAAGGACATTAAAATAATAATAATTCCCCACTGAAGAACTTTATAAATATCAGTTTTAAAACCAATTTGCTTATTATTTTCTACTGGTACTTGAATTCCTTCATTAATCATATAACTTACAAATAAAGGAATAACAACATTTACAGCAGTTTCAAATAAAACCATAATTAACGTTACTAGTATCAATTTACGATAACCATAGCTTAATTTTCAAAGCATTTTTTTATTAAATGAATTTAAATAAAACATTATTTATTCCTTTCTATTTATTAAAAAAGTTAAATAAAAATTATATAACTAAATTAATTTTAATGAATTTTTTTTGGTAAAAAAATACTTTTTTTTTTTTTTTTGAATAAAAAATAAACATTTTACTTTTTATTATTTTAAATTTATTTTTTTATAAAAAAATTTAAAAAAACATAAAGGAGAAATAGTTTTTTTAAAACTATTAAATCAATGAAAAAAATTTGAAAAAAAATGTTCTTATTTTTAACAAGCTCAATTATATTTGTTCCGAGTGTATTTGTTTCTTGCCAAAATAAAAAACAAGTAGTAAATAATAATCAAAAATATTTATATAATGAATTAAATGATTATTATAAATTAGCTGATGGCAAAAAAGGTCAAGAATTGTATGAAATTTTAAATGAAATACAAAAAAAATCATTTAAAGTTAAAACAAAATATAGTAATTTGAAAAAATTTTATGATGATTCTAACGCTTTTAAAGATTTATACTATGAAAATGATAAAAGCATATTAGATGTTTATTCAGAAAATCCTAATGGAAAAGATGAATATTTTTATCAACAATATAATGCAAATTCAAAAGAACATGCTGAAAATGAAGGCGCTGGATTAAATAGAGAACATTTAATTCCTCAATCATGATTTGATAAAAAAGAACCAATTAGATCTGATGCTCAATTTGTTTGACCAAGTGATATTTATGTTAATAGTGTAAGAGAGAATTTTCCCCATGATAAAGTTTTAAAGCTTGAGAAAAAAACAAAAAATGGTTCAAAAAAAGGTAAAAATAAATTTAATAAAAATGTTTTTGAACCAGTAGATGAATTTAAAGGCGATATTGCTAGAGCTTATTTATATTATGCTATTACTTGAAATAAAGATAAAAAATTCAATGTTAAAAAAGATCAAAATTTAGTTTTACAAAATATTTTTCCATATTTAAAAAAACACTATTTAGATTTATATATAAAATGAAATAATGAAGATAGTGTTGATGAATTCGATATTAAAAGAAATAATGAAATAGCTGAAAAATGACACGGAGTAAGAAATCCATTCATTGATTATCCAGATCTTGCAAAAAGTTTATTTGGAAACCCAGATGAATTAGTTCCATTTAAAAATAAAGGCGTTTTAATTGGTTTAAACAAATAAAGAGTTAGAAAGAAATAAAGTTTTATCCCAAAAAATTTTGTTTCTTTTTTTTAATATATCAAAGAAAAAATAGTTTAAAAAAAATGATTTATATAATTAGATGATGAATAATAAAAAAATAGATAAAATTACTAAATATAATAAAAATATAAAACAAATCGATAAATTATATTACACAACCACAAAATTAGGCTTATATAAACAAAAGTCAAATTTTATTCTTAAATTTTGAGCTCCTTTAGCAGAAAAAGTTTTGTTTACTATTTATGATTCAGAAAACAGAAATAAAATAGTTGATGAAATTGATTTTGTCAAAAAAAATAAAATATGAGAAGTTAAAATAAGCTTAAAATATTTAAACTATTTTTATCATATTAAAATAATTAGAAATAATAAAGAATTTTTAATTTTAGATCCTTATGCTAAAGCAATAGAAACATTTGATTGAAAAGGTAAAACAAATCTTATTCCTAAAGCTGTTATAGTTGATTGAGAAAATGAATTAAATAAAATTGAAAATATTAAATTAAATAAACAAAATAATGAAAATGTTATTATTTATGAATTACATATAAGAGATTTTACTTCATTAAGTAAAAACAATAATATTCAAAACAGAAAAGGCACATTTAATGCTGCTATTGAAAATAACATTTTTGATTATCTTAATAATTTAAATGTTAATTTTTTACAATTATTACCAATTCATTCAATATATACATTAAACGATAATAATTTAAATATCATAAATAAAAATCAAGCTAACAAATGAACAACTAATTATAATTGAGGTTATGATCCGATGAATTATTTTTCATTAAATGGTTGATATTTTAATAATCCTCATAATTATAATTCAAGATTTGTTGAATTTAAAAATTTTATTAATAAAGCTCACGAAAAAAAGATTGGAATTATAATTGATGTTGTTTTCAATCATTTAATGATAAATAAATTATTTGAAAATATAGTTCCTAATTACTATTTTAGAAACAAAGCAAAAATTTTTCCAGTTAATCAACCACCATTTAATTCACAAGCCAAAATGGTAAGAAAATTAATTTTAGATTCTTTAATTTACTTAGTTAAATATTTTGATGTTGATGGTTTTAGATTTGATTTATCAACTTTTATTGATAAGCAAACACTAAATATAATTTGTAAAAAATTAAAAAAAATTAAGCCAGATATTATTTTACATGGAGAAGCTTGACAATTTAGCGATTTAAATTATCAAGATAGTTTTACAAAAGGGATTAATTTTAATAATCATGATTTTGCATATTTTAATGATACTTTAAGAAATGCTATTAAAGGTAGTGATTCAGTTAATTTATCAACAAATGATTATGGACTTATACAAGGTAATTTAAATTATTTAAATGATTTTTTAATTTCCATTGTTGGAAATAGTAAGGCAATAAAAACAAATTTAAAATTGACTAATAAAAAAATTAGTTATGAAGTTTTTGCTAAAAATCCAAAAATGGCTCTTCAGTATAGCGCTTGTCATGATGGTTTTACTTTATGAGATAAAATAATAACAACAACTAATTTATCATTTAGAGAAAATTTAAAACTTTATAGACAAGCACTTATTATGCAATTTAGTTCTCAAGGAAAACAATTAATTTTAGCGGGAAGTGAATTTTTACAGACTAAGCCGACAGATTTTACAGGACAAGATTCTGAAATTTCATTAAAAATTATTAATAATGAAAATAGCGTTTATGATAATGAAAATTTATTTGTTAATTCAAATAGTTACAAAACTAGCGATTATACTAATGGACTAAAATGAGATTTACTAAAAAATAACATAATTGAAAATAATATTTATAATTTTTTAAAAAAGCTTTTAAATTTTTATAAAAATTCAAAATTTTTTAACTTAAATTTAAAAAATAAAAAAATTATTTTTCATAAAATAGATAAAGGATATATTTATTACGAAATTAAAGTGGAAAATTCTTCGCTTTTTATTATTCACAATTTTAATAATAAAAAAATTGAATTAAAAAATATTAAAATTAAAAAAATAATTTTTAATTCAGATTTTGATACAGAAAACCAAAATATTTTAAATTATATTCCCGCAAAAAGTAGTCTTATTTTCGAATAAAAAATTATTTATACTTTTAGTTTTAAATAAAAAAAAAGCACCCATGTGCTTTTTTATTTAATTGGATTTTCAAATTCTCCAAAACTTGAAATTAATTTATATTTTTCAGGATATAAACGATTAGCAAGTTGAATTTTAGAAGCAAATGATTTATTGTTAAATTCATTATAGTGACCAAATAAATCTAATCTTGGATTTGAAATTAATGCTGTTTGTCACAATGAAGAATACATCCCCATATGAACTCCATATAAATTACCTTCATCATCATAAATAGCAGAACCAGAACTCCCTGCTCACAATACATTGATTTTATCTCAAATTTCACCTTCAGTATTGTTTAATGCATCTTTAAAATTATGCATTCCAATATTATCGCTTATTTCAGGATTTTCATAACCTTCATTCGATGCTATTGTTAAAAGATTTCCAAATTTCATTTTTAATTGAATATTTTTTCTTTCAAAAAATCTTGAATCTTCAGTTAATTTACCTAATTCTGCATCCAAATCGTTAGGAAATGCAGAAATATATGAATCAAAAATATGATTAATTTTAAGATTTTTTAATTTTTGTGATATTTTAATTGAATCAAGATTTTTTCAATTATAAAAATGTTTTGCAATTAAAAAATTATCATCGTTTTCTTTATCAACCTTATCTTTATTAAGGATGTAATATTCAACAAGTTCAGTTATATCAATTATTCCAACTTGTAAATCTGCTCCATTTTTTGATGATTCGTATTTATCTGAGCCGTCAATTATTTTATTATCTTTAGCTAATCAAAAAACCTTTGATTTTAAATTTCATTGTTTATTTTTATTAAAAATAGCTTCACGGTCTCTAATATTTTCATGAGTTTTTGGAATAGCTAATGTTGTATTTGTTAATATTGGTACATGTCTATTAGTTCCGACATAATAACGATGATCATCTGGATTATCATTTACTTTTGCAATCATTCATAAACTTCCATCACGATTTGCAAATGCTCTTGCTTTTATTTTTTTAATAACATCATCTTCATTTGATTTATCAAATTTTAAATTAATTTCATCAAATTTATATCTTTTTTTAAAAGTTTTTAATTTTTCTTTATCACTTACAACATTTTCTATTATAGTTTTATATTCTCAATTATTTGATTTACTTACTAAAGCATCAGTATCAGGATTAATGTTTTGCTCAGTTAAATACATATAAGAGATAAAATTATTATTTTTTTCTATAAAAGTAGAAATATCTTTAGAAAAATTATGAATATGCATTTTTGTATTGATAATTCCTTTTTTAGGCGAAATTCTAAATACTATTTCTTCATTTTCAATTAATACATCCAATTTAAGTCTTTGATTAATAATATTTTCTATATCTTCTTTGCTTCTTTTTCAAATATGTTCATTACCTGCGTTAAAATCTTTAAAATGTATAGCAATATTATTTCCTCTGTTTTTATAAATTTCTTTTCAATCAGCAATTAAATGAATATAAAGATTTTCTAATTTTTTATTCGCTTTTAAATCATCTAATAAAAAGCTTACTGCATATGAATCATTAAAATATTGTCATTTGTGCAAATTTGCATAATCATATGTACCAAAAAAATTAAAATTTATAAAAGTATTTTTATATGAAGAATTATCAAATAATGATAAAGATTTTTTTATTTCATAATAATTGTTAGAATTTTGTATTAAAGTTTTTTCATTAAAATTTTCTTGCAAAATTTTTCAATCGTGATTTATTATATTTTGATCATCTTTTTTTATTTTTATTTCTTGTTTATTTAATAAAAAATTTTTATCAGATTCATTTTGTAGATCTAAATTTAATTGACTTTTAACTAAGTAATAATGATTTAATTTTTTTAAATTATTATTAGATAAAATTAATGTATCTTTTTCGCTTAAATCATCAATGACTATTTGGTTATTAGTAAAACTAACTTCGCTATTTTCATCTTTAATAATTTTAAAATTTAATTCTTTATAACTTGGCGTATTAAAAGGCGAAGATACATTAGCTGCATTATTTAATTCATTAATCAAACTTAAATCTTCTTTATAAACTAAAGTAATTTTTGTTAATTTTCATTTAAAACCTTCCGGTAAATTGTTTATTAAAATTCCATTTTTAATTTCATTAAAACTATAAACTTTTTTTAATTCTTTATTTAAAGAAAAGTTATTTTTTTCATTAAGAGATTTTGATTCATTAAAAGTTAAAATAAATCTTTTGTTTTGATAAAATATTTCATCTTTTAAATTTAATAAATTAAAAGTTAATTCATATTCATTTATTCTTTTTTCTTTTAAATTTATTTTTTTGATTTCTAAACTTTCATTATTCTTTAATTTAAATGATAAAAATTCAGGAATAATATATTTATTTAAATTGTCAGATGTTGATATTGACGTTAAAAAATATTCATTATAAAAATTATTTATTCATTCAATGTTTTTAACAATAATTTGATTATTTCTAAAAATAGCTAAATATTTTGCAATAAAATTTTTATTATTTTGTAAAGGTTTAAATTCTAAAATTAAAGTTTGATTATCTTTGAAATTTTTTATATTTTCATTAATGTTTATTACTAAATCATTTTCATTTTGACTAAATGAAAATTCATTATTAAGTAAATTAAAATTAGATATTTCACTGTCGTTTATTATATTTTCAATGTTTAATTTAGTTTTTTCCAAATTAATTTCAACATTATTTAAAATTAAATTGCTAATTTGATTTAAATCAGTAACTAAATCATTAATTTTTATAAAAATTTGGTTTTCCCATAAATAAAATTTTTTATTATATTTATTATTATTAATTTGAAAAGATAGTTCATTTTCAATATTTTTTAATTTTTTATTTTTTATTTCAAAAACTAATATTTTTTCATTTAATTTATTATTTATGTTTGTTATTTTATTGACAAAAAGTTCTAAATTATCATTGTTTTCATTATTATCTTCATCAATTTTGGGATTATTTAAATCTGAATCACTTTTTTTATTTACATTTTCATTTTCGATGCTTAAATCTTCTTTTTGTTTATTTAGATCAATATTTAAATCATCATTTTTATTTTTAATTTCAACATTATTTTCATCGTTATTTTCTGAGGGAATTGAGTTTTCATTAATTTTATTATTTTCTAAATTTGAAATTTTATTTTCATTCTTTGCATTATCTTCATTGATATTGTTTTTATTTTCTTTTAATTGCTCACTATTTTTTTGTTCATCAATTTTTGTTGATGAATCAACACTATTTTCTCTTGAATTATTTTCTTTATTTTCTTCTTCGTTTTCTTTATTAGAAAAATCAGGTTTAGACGATACTTTTTCATCTTTTTTATTTTTATTTTTATCATCCTCTTTTTTATTATCTATTTCTTCTTTTTCTTTTGTTTTTTTAGGAACTTTAATTACATTTTTTTTCGAATCATCTTTATTTAAAATAAATTCAATATTATCAAATTTTAAAATTATATTTTTATCCCTGGAAATAAATTTATCTAAATAAAAAGTTGAATTTTCTTTAATTTCATTAAAATTGAGTTCGAAAAGCAATTCATTATTTATAAAATTAATTTTAATTACTTGATTATTTAAAGAGTTTGCGCTATTTTTATAAGAAATAGTTCCTTGAATAAAGTTTTTATCATTAATTAAATTATTTTTAAAATTAAATAAAAATTTATTTTCTGTTTTCTTTATAGAATTAAGTTGACTTTTATTTAAATTAATAGTTTTTATTTCATTAGTTGTTTTATTGCAACTAACTACAAGTGAAACTATAGGTAAATTAACAATTAAAAGTGAATATAAAATTTTTTTCATTTTTTAATTACTCTTTCAAAATTATTGTAAATTATATAATATATAAAATAAATATAATTTAAAAAAATAAAAAAAAACAAATAATAAAATATTTTTTATATTTTTTTACTATTTGTTTTTTTAAAATTTAAAAAATTTATTTTTTTCTGTTTGGAGTCAATAAAAAAACCGTAATTTTTTAAAGCGATAATATTTAAAATGGCTCCTGTTGTTCAAAAGAAAAATAAAATTCAACCTCAAATATATTTAGGTGATTCAAGCGCTATTTGTCTTCTTATAGTATTTTCATTATTTGTAATAGATATTACTTTTTTTTGAGAATTTGGTTGGAAAGATAATAAAATTGAAATTAAAATAATTATTAAAGTAGCTGTAAATAAAATAATTTTTAAATTTTTATTACCGATATTTTTTAAATAAAAAAATTTATAAATTCATAAAAAAGAAAAAATAATAACGATAACTAATAAAAGCGATAATAATACATAAAAAATAATAAAAATATTTTTTTGTGAATAATTAAATGTATCTTCAATGTTTTTTAAATTGTGAAATTCTTTTTCTTTTAGTAAATATACATTAAATTCATTAAAAAATAAATAAAAAAAGATAAAAGTTAAAAAAGCTAAAATCACTGAATAAATAACTGATATTTTTTTTCAAATATAAATTTTAGAAAAAATCATTAATTAATTCTCTCTTCTGTTTCGTGATCAAAAATGTGAACTCTAGATTCGTTAAATGTAATAAAAACATGAGAATAAAGTTCAAAATCTTCATTATTCAATACAGTTGCAATAATTTCAATATTTTCACTAATTTTTACAACAATCGATAATTCTTTCCCTAAAGATTCAACATTAAAAATTGTTCCTTTAATTGAATTAACTACATTTTTTTTATTTAAAATTACATCTTCTGAACGATAACCAATAATTATTTTTTGTTTTTCATTTATTTTGTAATTATTTGATATTTTTTGTTTTCAATTAAATTCACTTAATACAAAATGAGAATTTTCATAAAAACCATTCAATAAATTCATTGTTGGCATTCCAATGAATTTGGCAACAAAAACATTTTTAGGTTTAAAATAAAGCTCTTTAGATGTTCCATTTTGCTGAATTTTACCATCATTTATAACTACTATTTGATCACCCATGGTCATCGCTTCTAATTGATCATGAGTTACATAAATTGATGTAGTATTTAGCATTCTATGAATTTGAACAATTTCACGACGCATTGATTCTCTTAATTTTGCATCTAAGTTAGATAAAGGCTCATCCATTAAAAAGATAGATGGTTTTCTAACTATCGCTCTACCAATAGCAACTCTTTGACGTTGCCCACCAGATAAATCTTTAGGTTTATTATATAAATGTTTTTCAATTTTTAAAATTTTAGCAACATCTTTAACTCTACGATCGATAACATCTTTTCTTTCTTTTGCCATTTTTAGCCCAAAACTCATGTTTTCATAGACATTCATATGAGGATAAAGCGCATATGATTGAAATACCATTGCTATATTTCTTTCAGAAGGAGTTAGATTATTAATTCTTTTGTTATTAAATAATAAATCTCCTTGTGTAATTGAATTAAGTCCGGCAATCATTCTAAGTAGTGTTGTTTTACCACAACCACTAGGTCCTAAAAAAATACAAAATTTACCTGATTCAATAGTTAAATTAATATCTTTTAATGTTCATTTATCATTATTTTCATATTTTTTAGATAAATTAACAAGCTCAATTTTTCCGCCTTGACTTTGAGATACATTATTTCCAATTTGATTTAAAAATTGTTCAAATTCTAAATCAAAATTGTCATTTTCATCATTGTGTTTTTTAATCATATTTCTATCCTTTCACAGCTCCTTCGCTTAAGCCACCTACAATATTTTTTTGTGAAACAATAAATAAAATAAATGGTGGAAGTGATGCTAAAAGCGCTCCAGCTGAATAAGCTCCTACATTTATATGTTTTGGTTCAGCATTTATAAAACTATCAAGACCAACAGCGAGTGTGGTTTGTGCTCGATCTACAATTGTAAATCTAGGTAAAATAACATCGCCAAAAGGAATTAAAAATGTTCATAAACTAATAATAGATAACATTGGTTTGGAAATTGGAAGTAAAATTTTAATAAATAATTTTCAATTTCCACAACCATCAATTTTAGCTGAATCATCTAATTCGCGGGAAATTGAATCTAAATAATTTTTAAAAACAAAAGTATTTCCTGCAATTGCTCCTCCAGAATAAATTAACACAAGCATTATTCTTGGATCGATTGATAATTCTGTACCTAGAGTTACTATAATATATAGTGAAATAAGCGATGCTGTAGCTGGAATCATTTGCAATAGCATAATAACTGATAATGAATGTTTAGAGCCTTTAAATTTAAACCTTGAATAAGCATAGCCATTTAATGCAACAAAGATTACTGTAATAATCATTGTTGCAATTGAAATTGATATTGTATTTAAATATCATTTTACATATAAACTACGAGGATTTGTAAATAAATAAGCAAAATTATCAAGACCAAATTTAAATGAATTAGGTGATACGCTAACATATCTTGGGTTAAATACGTTAAACGAACCTATAATCATTGTTATTACTGGAAAAAAAATGATTCCCACTCAAATTATTAAAATTAAATAATTGAAAAATAAATAAATCATTTCACTTAATGTTAAAGGTTTTTGATCTAAAAGATGAATTTTCACTTTGGAGTTTTTTAACTTTTCAAAATCAAATTCTTTATCATTGATAAAACTTTTATATTTAGCCATAATTAACTCCTTTTTCTAGTGTTTTTAATAAATCCATAAGCTGCAAAACCAACGGAAATTGATGAAGATAAAATAACTAATGCTGAAGCAAAAGCAGTATTTCCTTCAATTTGCACTGCACCTGTTGTAAGCTTAAATATTCATGAAATCATAATATCAGTTCCACCTTCTAAAAATACAGTTGCTTTACTATATGCAGGGCCTCCGCCTGAAAATAGTGAAATAATACTAAAATTATTAAACATAAAAATAAATTGTCCAATTAAAAGTGGTGTTAGTGAATTTAATAAAATTGGTAAAGTTATATTTAAAAAACTTTTCTTTTTATTAGCGCCATCAATTGCAGCCGCTTCATATATATCCTTAGGAATTGATTGTAAATTACCAGTTATTAAAAGGAAAATATATGAATGACCCAGTCAAGTTTGGATAACAATTATTAAAAATCTTGTAGTATGAACATTTGCAAAATAATTAATACTTTGTTTGATAATACCTAATTTTATTAAAATGTTATTTACTAATGAATCGGCATCTGCTTGGAAAATTGATTTTAGAAAAATAATTGTAACAAAAGCGGGAATAGCTCATGGAATAATATAAACTAATCTAAAAAACTTTTTAAATTTAATGTGATGATTATTAACTAAAAGAGCAAAAGCACTACCTACAATAATAACTAAAAATCCAGCGCTAAATGTTCAAATAATTGTTCAACTTATAACTCTAAATAATGAAAGTAAAAGATTATTATTTCTAAAAATATATCATTTCCCATATTGACTAAATCCTACTCAATCAACTGTTCTTCCAGGAGGCTCATGGTTAAATCCTGTATTTGAAAATGATAAAAGCAAGGAAGTAAATAATGGGGTTATAACAATAAAAGCAATTAAAAATCATCCTGGTATTGAAATCATTCAAGGGAAACCTTGATTAGAAATTCATTTTTTAGTTTCTTGTCAATTTAATGGTCGCATTCCTTGTTGTAAATATTTCCCATTTCTCCATGCCGAAATAGCTGAAGCTATTATATAAGAGAAAGTTATTGTTAATAAAATTAAGGATGCTACTCCCCCAAACATTCAATATCTTGCATCAGGAGTAATTCCTTTAGATGCATCATGAATTTTAGCCCCTAGATCCACAAGACCTTGAATTCCACCAATTTTAGTTCATGTTAATCCAAAAGAAAAAGGTAAAAAAACAGAATAAAATAATAAGCTAAAAATTATCATTATTAAACCTTTTAAATTTTGTTTAAATATTAATAATTCTGCACTTCCAGGTAATATTAAATTTAGAAAAAATGCTTTATATGAACTAAATTTATTTGCTTCAATTGGAATTGATTTTTGTGCTTCTAAAATTTGTGATTTATAAATTTTACTAGTTATTTTCTTTTTATATAAAAGTTTAGGAAAACTTGTTTTTAAAATTAAATTATTTTTATAATTTTCATTTTCTAATTTAATTTCTTTGTTTTTTTCTTGATTTTCAATTTTTAATTTTTTTAAACTTGAATTATATGCTTTTGAAGTAATTTGCTTTTGTTTTAATAAATCTTTAAGTTCATTTTTTGCTTTTAAAAATTCATTATTTGCTTCATTAATTTTAAGTTTGATATTGTTAATATCATTTTTTTTGGAATTATTATTTTGTAAATAAAGCTGATTAATAGCTTTGACATTATCATTATTAGAAATTTCAATTTCTTTTTCAAAATCTTTGACAAAAGTTTGAATTGCTTTTGCGCAGTTTTCTAAATATTCACTTTCATATGTAGTGTTTTTTAAAATCTCTGATTTTTTGAAAAAATATAAACTCTTTTGATAAAGTAACTTATTTTTTTTATGTCAATAAAGTTTTGTTAAATTGAAATTTTTATTGAAAATTTTAGTTATTATTATTTTTTTGTTTGAATTATCTTTTGTTAATAAATTAAATGCATTATTTTTTTCAAATAAAAATAAATCTAACGCTTTTTTATAATCCAAATTAGATAAAATTTTTTGTTTTAAATCGTTAAAATATAAATTTACTTTTTCTGAATTTAAATTATATAAATCATTAATCAAAACAATTTTTTTATATAAAGTTTCATATTTGCTTAATATTTTTACTTGTTTAAGTTTAAGTAAATAATCTTTTTTTAATGAAAGTAATTTTTCTTTTTCAGTCAATTTTATTTGATTAATTTTTTCTTTTTCTTGTTGATTTAAACTAATAATTTTTTCTTTGTTTTTATTTAATTTTTCATTAGCGTGTAATTTTGCTTTTTTAATTGAATTTATTTGTTCATAATGTTCTTTATTATAAGAAAATTCAATTTCTTTGATTTTTAAATCAAAATCTTTTTTGATTATTAATTTTTCATTTTTATATTTAATAGTAGATTCTGTTTTTAATTTTTCTATTTCTTTGACTTTTAGTTCTTTTTCATTTTTTAAATAGTTTAATTTATTAACTAATTTACGATAAAAAGAAATAAATTGTTCTTGTGCCTTTTTGTTTAAAAAAATATTTTTTTCAAAATCATCTAAATTTAAATCTTGAATATTAAAAATATCATAATTTATTTCAAGAATTTTATTTTTTTCATAATATTTTTTAGCTACGTTTAAAAAAGCTAATTTTTTAAATTCTTTTTGTTCGTTGGTTTTAGCTTCTATTATTAAATTATTTATAATATTTATTTTAGTATCTAAAGTATCAGAAGTATTTTTTAGCAAATTAAAATAATTTTTAACATATTTTTTAGAATCTAATAATTTATTGTTAATTTTTTTAATTTCAAAACCAATTAATCTTAATAAATTATTACTAATTTTTAATTCTTTAATAGTTTGTTTAGCGATGTTTAAATCATTACTGTAAGTGATTTTTAAATTTTTTAAAATTCTTTTCTTCTCGTTTTCTAAAGATTTTTTAGCCTCTAAAAATAATTCTTTATTTCTTTTTTTATTTTTATTAATTATTAATTTTTGTCGATCAAAAACATTTTGAATTTGTTGTTTATAATAATAAAAATCTAATTTTTTAATACTATTTTTTTTATCAAATTTATGACCGTATCAATTTCAAAGTTGAATATTTTCCATTTATTTTTTTATATAATTTTGTTTAATTGTTTTAATTGATAAATTTTAAAAATAAAATAAAATAAAGTTAAAATAATTAATGCTATTATTGAGTTAAATAAAATCAATAAACTAATTCTTCAATTATTTTCTAAAAAACTTTTATCTATTAAATTTGTTATAAATATTGCTAAAAATAAAAAAATTCAAATTATTGTAAAAAAATAACCAATTCCTTTATTTTTAGAAATAATTAAATTTATTAAATAAAAAATAATTATTAAATAATTAAAGACAAATAAAAATATTTTTATTTTTAAAAAATTTTCTATTTGATTATTATATTCATTTTCATTTAAATTATTAAATTGTTTTGTTCCGAAAACAACAATTTCAATAACTCAAAAAGATAGCAAAATTACATAAATAGAGAGCAAAATTATTTTGAAATAAAATACTTTGCTCTCTATTAAAAATTTATTATTCAAATATTAATCAGCTATAAAATCTTCAGCTTGAGAAGAATTTAACGCATTTACTTTTTCAGTGTATAATGATTGAATTTTTTCGTTAATTTTGGTTTTGAAAGCTGCCTCTGTTTTTACATTTTGTTGAAAATCTTCATACATTTTAGCGTTTCCAAAAAGTTGATTATTTCAAATATCTCATCATGCTCCACCAAATTGAGGATTTGCATTACCAATTCTTTCTTTTTGATATTGAATAATTCCATACCCATTATCATTAAATGTTTTGTTTGATGTTAATACATTGATAACTTTACTTGAAACATTACCTGAACGAAGAGTATCAACTTTTTTATTAACAGCTTCGATAGTTTCTTCTGATGCAGTTTTATCTTTTTTATTAAATTTAGAAGTGGTTCATACTTTTTTGTATTCTTTTTGTAATTTCTCTCACATGACTTGATTGTAGAAGTTAGCTAAATATAATTCAACCGCTTTTTTTATAGTTGCATCTTCAACTGTAGTTTTTGCATATTTAGTTGAAAATTCTTTTGCTTTTGCAACAAATTCTATAACTTTAGAATCAAAAGTAACGCCTTCGGAATGGAAGCTTTTAATAAAGTCTGAAATAGTTGATTCATTATCACCATTCATACCAAAAATTTTATTTTCAATTAATCTAATATGTGCATTTTGATTTGTATTTTTTTCTACATGTAATTCTTCATCAAAAGTAACTTTAACTAAACTTGGATTTACTTGTCATTCTTCATTACCGCTACCTTTTAAATCATTGATATTATCAATTTTTAAAATAGTAGCAACAAAATTTCTTAATCCTGTTTTATCTTTTAGTTTAAGATTTTTAATTTCGTTAAATAAAGCATCAGTAATTCCGAAGAATAATGATTTACTACTATCATTTATACCTAAAACATTTGCTATAGTATCTTTTTTAATATTAGAATTATCTAAAGGGGAAGTATTTTCATTAAATGATCATGAATCTTTATATAATTTTTTATCTAGAGTTTCGTTTAATTTTTTAAATAAATTATCATAAGCATTTAAAAATTCTTCATTAGTGGAATATCCAAGATCTTTAGCTAATTTAGTAATTGTTGCTAAATGAGTTTTATTTTCACTAATTATTAAAGTTTCTAATGAAGTTTGTGTATTTTTAACAAGAGGAATTTTAGAATCTTGTTTAAAGTAAGCGGCATAAGATTCTGATTTAAATATAATTTTTAAAATTTCATAAATTGCATCAAGTCTTTTTTGATTTACACCTTGATTTCTTGCATTAATAGCTCATGATCAAGAACCTGCAGCCTGTTTATAGTGGTAATTATTTTTTAATTTAGGGAAAGCAACAAATGTTTCAATTCCTTGTTTAAATGAATTACCAATATCTCATGAACCTACCATTCCATATTCCAATTTTCCACTTGAAATTAATTCTAAAACTTTATTTTGAACAACTTCCATATTGCTGCTAAGGAGTGTTTTTAAATCATCTTGTGAAATTCCTTTTTTTCCAAATGGACTATTTTTGTACTCTTCAGCGGTTTTTACATAAACAGCCTCATAAATTGGATACATTAATTCAGCTGCTATATCTAATGCTTCTTTAAATTTAACATTATTTGCATCTGAAGTTAAAAATCCTGATGATCAATTACCATCTTCTTTTTTATAAATGATTTTTTTCATTAATTCTTCATTTAATACACCACCTAAGATACCATTACCAAATCAACCATCTTGAATTCTAAAAAATGCTTTTCCTTCTTTTACCAATTCAACCATTTCATCAGTTTTTGTATCACTAAAATCTTTTTTAACTTCTTCTAATGATTTTTTAGTCATTAGAACGATACCTTCTTTGTTGTGGGCAAAGTTATAAAATTCTGGACTATTGCTTGATAATTTTTGAAACTTACCAAATTCATTTATAAATGTTTTTTCATCATCATTAGCACCAATATCATTTAAAATTTGATCTTTTACTGTTACATCTCAAGGTCTAATAGATTTAGATTGTAATAATGAAGTTATACGATCTTGAGGTGAATAAATAAGATCTGGGCTGTTACTATCATTAAATCCAACTGTTGTGACTTGATCGATTGCTCCAAAAACATCTTTTTCAACAAATTTTATTCTATAACCATCTTTATATGATTGTGTTTTTGAAAAGTTTTCTACTACACTATCTCAAAAACTTTTTTGTACACCTTCTCTTGCAACAAAAATTTCTTTACTTTCTGCATAAGGGTTTTTAGCTGCACATCCAATTGCAGTTAGCGCAGCTAATGGGCTAACTAATAAGAAAATTTTTGATATTTTTTTTATTTTTTTAAACATAATTCTCCTAAACATAAATTTAGTAAAAAACTATTTTGTTGAATTTAAGGCAAAACAAACTAATAAATAAATTTAAAAAAGAAAAAATAAATAATAAACTAACAATAATTTCTAAAATTACTCAAATTTTATAATTTTCAGTATTTGGAAAAATTTTTATTGTTCTAATGATTAAAAAAATATTACAAATAAAGTTGATTGATAATAAAGTTAATCCAACACGAAAAAAAAGATTGTTAAAAGCAAGAAAAATTTTATCTATAAATGAATTTCCAGATATAGAAATGAAAATGAAAAATAAAATCAAAATAGCTAAAAAAGAAAAAATAGCAGAATATAAAAAATATAAATGCTCTATAACATTAGGTAAATGTGTTCTTTTTTTTACTGGAGGTCCAAATAATATCTCATTAATTTTCATATTTTTTCTAATACTTGATTTGTTTATAAATTCAACAAAAATGTTCATTTTATTAATAAATTTTTAATAATTTAGTTAATAAAATAAAGAAGCTACCTTATTAAATATTTAGTAGCTCCTTTATTATAAAAATGGTTAACCTTTTTTTTTTTTTTGTTGATATATCAAGCGAAAGTGTTTGTTATATCATTTTATTTATCTATTTTTGAAAATTTTTAATATTTTATTTAAATCTAATTCACTAGTATTATTTAAAATAATATTTGCTGTTTTAAAGTATTTTGGTTCATTAGTTATGGCGATTGAAAAAATATTTGCATCATTTAATGATATTATTCCACTTAGCGAATCTTCAATTCCAATAACTTCATCAGACTCAAGATTTAAAGCTTTTTGAGCTGCAACAAAAATTTCTTTATCCGGTTTTCCTTTTTTAATATTTGATGGATCGACAATAAAATCAAAATATGAAAATAAATTAATTTTTTTTAAAATATATGGTGCATTAAATGAAGAAGATGCAATAGCTAATTTTAAATTATTTTTTTTAGCTTCTAAAATAAATTCTTTTATTCCTTTTAAAATATAAGTTTCATTTAATTTAGTTTTTAATAATTTTTTATAATATTCATTTTTAGCATTAGCAATTTTAATAATTTCATTTTCTTCTATTTTTATTTGGTAAATTTTTAAAATCGCCTTTAGCGTTTCAATTCGATTAAGTCCTTTTAATTTTTCATTAGTTTGTTCATCAAAATTAATACCTAATTTTTCAACTTCATTTTTTCAAGCTAAATAATGGAAATAAGCTGTATCAGTTATTACTCCATCTAAATCAAATATTATCCCCTTAAGCATTATTAATACAAAATCTTTCTTTTTCTTTTTTAAGCACTTTCAATTCATTATTAATAAATACTTTTAATTCATGTTTAGATTTTTTAATAATTTCAAAATATTTTTTATAAACATTAACTGATAGATCTATATTTTTAATTGTAATTTGATATGATAATTTGGTTCAATTATTAGGTAAAATTGGATTAAAATAAATATTATCATTATAAAATCTAAATCCACCATAACCAAAAACAATAGTTTGTCATATTGCGGCTAATGAACCTGCGTGAATCCCCTCATTAGATGAGTGAAAATTTTCTCCTAAATCTATATTAATGGAATATCTAAATAATTTATAAGCTAATTCCATTTTTCTTAAATCAATTGCTGTAATTGCATAAGTTGTTGCGCTTAGAGATGAATCGTGAGTTGTTAATGGTTCGTAATAATTAAAATTAGCTTCTACTATTTCTTTAGTAAATAATTCTCTAAAAATAAATGTACTTAAAACAACATCAGCTTGTTTTACAACTTGCGAAGCTAATCTTTTATGTCCTTCTTTTGTGTTGAATAATTTTTTACCAGCATCCCCTAAAAATTGAAAAGGTGTTACATCAATTTTATTAAGTTTTAAAAATTGATCATTTTCTGCAATTATTAAATTTTCATTTGGTTTTTGTAAATAAATTCGATCAATTATTTGTTCCATTTTATCAAAATCTACTTTATAAGGGATTTTAGCTAAAACATTAGATAAAATTTGTTTGCTTTTTTCTGTTTTTAAAAGTTCATTGTAATATTTAAGCGCTAATTCTAAATTTCTTTTAGCAATTAAATTAGTAAAGTTATTATTATCAATGTTTCCTTTATATTCATTAGGACCCATTACATTTGTTATTTGATATTGATTATTTTTAAATTCTAGTCTTGAAAGTCAAAAAACAGCTGTATCAAAAATCATTTCATAACCCATTTTAACCATAAAATCATGATCTAATGTAGCTAAAAAATAATGATCAATAGCAAATGCAACATCACCTGGAACATGAATTTCTTGCTCTCTAGAAGCAATTGGAACTTGTTTCCCTGTTATTATATCTGGTTGTCCTCAATAAGGGGTTACTTCTCCATCGCTTGGAATTGCCATTTCTCAAGGATATTGCGCACCAATATAATTTTTTTCTTGCGCTTTTTCCCTAGCCCCTTTAATTCCTAAATATCTATATTCTAATAAATTTCTCGCAACTTTTGGATTGCTAAAAACAAAGTTTGGAACAATAAAAAATTCTGTATCTCAATAACAGTGTCCTTGATATCCTTCACCAGTTAATCCTTTTGCTCCAATTGATAATTGTGGATTATCACTAGGAACAAAGCTGTTCATATGATAAAGACTAAAAATAAATGCTAAATAATCGTATTTTGCTTCTTTATTTCCTTTAATTTCAACATTAAATTGTTTATAAATTTCTTTATATTGATCAAAAGCTTGATTAGCAAAATCATTAAAAGTTAATTTATTTATTTTTTTTGCTTGTTTATTAGCTATTTCTATTAATTGATCATAATTTTTATTTTTATTTTCAATAGAAGAAGTAACTGACATTATTTTTTCTAAAACAAAAGGTTCATTAACTTTTAAATTAGATTTTATTTCATAACCAATTTGACGACGAGCCATCTTAATAACATAATCATCATTATTAGCTAATAATAATTTATTATTATAAAAAGCTCTAATTTTCATATTATGAATAGCTCAAAAATCTTTTTCATTAGCTTGTTCTTGATATTGAATTAGTGTTTCATCAATTAAAAGTTTTTTACCTTCTTTAAGATGTTGAACACCTCTATTGGTTGATTGTCCATCAATTAAAGGGAAAATTTTAATTTCACTTGGTTGTCCTTTTAACTGCTCAATAGTTATTTTTTGAGCATATAATTGTTTATCTTTTTGTTCGACTATTCTTTCAAAAGTTAATTTAAAAATTTTAGATTTATTTTTTAATTTAATAACTCTTGTTAATTTACCATTTGTTAAATCTAATTCTTTATAATAGTAAAAAGCATCAAATGTTTTTACAATTTTATTATCAATCAAAATATTTAATTGAATTAAATTAGCTAAATTAGCTAATTCTGAAACTTCATTATCATCTCCTTTATTAAAAAAACCATTAATAAAAAAATCTTCTTTGTGAAAAGATGATTTTTCTTCATCTACTGCTCTTATTCCTAAAAAACCATTTCCTTGAGCAAAAATCGATTCAGTCTTAGCGGTTAATAAAGGATTATAGTTTTTTTGATAAATTTTTAAATTTTTTGTATCATAAAATAATTTAATCATTTTTAAATATAAACATTTTAGCTTCATAAGCTCTTAAAATATTTGTATTTTCCCCTTTTTGATTGTAATTTGAAAGTAAAAGTTTTCATCTATTTTGTTCATTTAAATTTAAGTTAACTTCTTTATTACTTAAATTTATTAGTGCAATAACTGTTTTTTGTTTATTATGTCTTTTTAAAATTAAATATTCTCTAGTTTCATTTCATTGAAGATTTGTTTTACCATAAATTAAAATATTTTTATATTTATTACGATGTTTAATTAATATTTTATAAAAATTTAAAATTGAATTTTCATCTTTTAACTGATCTTCTACTGAATTTTTGACTTTTCTATCAGCTAACTTAATTCATGTTTTATTCCCTTTATTAAAACCATAATTAATAGAATTGTTTCAAATCATCGGAACTCTAGAATGATCTCTTGAGTTTATATTGTGATAATCAATCATTTCCTTTTCACTATAGATTTTATTTTTATCAACTAAAATTTCAAAAGCATTAAAAGCATCTACATCTCTAAATTCTGTTCTTAAATTAAATTTTGTATTAATCATCCCTATTTCTTCACCATATAAGATAGAAATTAAACCTTTTTGCATAAATTGAAACATTGCAAAAGCTTTAGCAGCTTCTTGTCAATAATTTTCAGTATCAGCTCACCTTGAAATTGCTCTAGCTGTATCGTGCGAAGATAAAAAATTTGTTATCATTAAATTTTTTATTAAATCATTATTTTGATATTCTAAAACTTGATCATTTATTAGTTCATTAAGATCTCATTTTTTATCATAACCATTTCTTCCAGTTTGTTTAGATCAACCAACATATCAATTACTAAAATTGAAAAAATTATCAGCAATTTTATTTTTCCCTTTAGCATATAAAAGAACTTTTTCCGGATTTATTCCAGAAGCTTCTCCAATGAAGAAAATATCTTTTTTTTCTTTTGTTACTAAATTAAGGAAGTTTTGAAGATAATTTACCATTTTTGAACCAAAAGAGTCAATTACATGATCATTTTTAAATTCTTTATGTACATGTTGAATTGCATCTAGTCTAAAACCTCTAACTCCTAATTTATATCAAAAATTTATAACATCTGCCATTGATCTAATAGTTTGTTTAGAATTTCAATTTAAATCAGCTTGCTCTTTAGAAAAAAGATGGAAATAATATTTATCTACGCATTCAATATATTCTCATGCACTACCACCAAAAATAGATTGTTCATTTTTTGGTTCTTTTGTTCAAATGTATAAATCATGTTCAGGATTTTTTTCTGATTCAATTGCTTTTAAAAATCATTTATGTTTAGTTGAAGTGTGGTTTAAAACAATATCCATTATGACTTCAATGTTTCTTTTTTTAGCTTCAACTACAAGTTTTTTAAAATCAGCTAATGTTCCAAAATTTTTTCAAACTTTTTTATAATCTAAAACATCATAACCAGAATCTTTAAATTCAGTATCGTAAATAGGACAAAGTCAAATTGCATTTATTCCTAATTCTTCTAAATAATCAAGTTTTTTAATTATTCCTTTTAAATCTCCATCACCATCATTATTTGAATCATAAAATGATCTTGGAAAAATTTGATAAATTATTTTTTCATTTCATTTTTTTAATATAGAACTCATGTTTACCTTTCCTTATTCTTTTAAATTTAAAAACATTTTAAAAGATAAGAAAATAAAATATGTTTTTTTATTTGTTATATCAAAAATAAAAAATTTAAGCATTGTGAATATATTTTTTATTAATAAAAATTTATTATTTTTAAATTAATTGAGGAAATATTTGCGTCTGTTTATAAAATTTAAAAAATTTTATATTTTTAGAAATTAGAAAAAATAATTTTATTTATATGAAAAGTATTTTATTTGTTTGAAATTAGTTAGAAAACAACAATAGTAAAATGATTTTTACTTATATCAAAAATTATTTTTTTATTATAAAAATTTTTTAAAAAATATTAAAATAAGCCAAATTTTTGCTGTTTTTTAGTCAAATTTATTAAAAAGTTTGGCTTTTTTTTTTTTTTTTACAATGAAGAGAAAAAAGAAAGGAAAAAATGAAAAAATTATTTAAATTATTTTTATTATCCACTGTGGCTATAGCTCCAATAGGATTGTTTATAGCTTGTAGCGCTTCAACAGAAAGCAAATATATTTCTAAATCTAAAGAAGCTTTTAAAGCAAAAAATAGCGGCGATGAAGAAAAAGCAAAAAGTTTAGAAGAAGAAATTAATAAATTAAAAGAAGAGCTAGAAAAAGAATATAAAGAAAAATACAAAGATAATTACCTTGTAAAACTTGCCGCATTAGATGCTAAAATTTTACAAGATCTTCTTACAAATTCTTAATATAATATTTTTAATAAAAAACACAAACTTTTTAACCGAAATATTTATTTTACATAAAAAGTTTGTGTTTTTATTCATTTTAAAATCAAATAATATTTATTGCTATTAAAATAATAAAATTTATAGTACAGCTATTAGTTTTTCATCATAATCGATTTTTAAAAATTTATCTATTTTTAAATAATAACAAAATTATTATTTATTATTTTCAAAAGAAAATGATTTAAATATTTATTTTATTTTTTATAATTAATTTTTTAAATTAATTTTTTAAAAATTAAAAAATCTAAGTATTGCTTAGAAATTTAATTTTAATTTTTTTTATTAATAATTCATTTTTTTATTTGTTTATTATCATTTAGCAATAAGATGTCCGCTAGCATCTTTCATATTCCCTGTCACAGCTAATACAAAATCAACAATCCATCATACACCAAATCCAGCTAATGTTATGATTTTAAATATTCCTAAAGCTATTCTCCCTGCATAAAATCTGTCAATTCCAAGACCACCTAAAAAATATGATAAAATAGTTAATGCAGCTCTGCTTTTTGGGCTAATCATAGTTATATATGACTCTATATTGTTCATAAATTATTTTCCTTTCTTTTTTTTAATTTAATTTTAAAAAAAAAAAAAAAAATGGTTATTTTGATAAAAAAATAATGATGCAACAAGCTTTTTTTGATTTAAAATGAACTTTTTTTTGGCTGGAAAAAATGAAATATTTAGGTTTTACAATAAATTTAGAAGTCCAAACAATTCCATTATTATCATAATATCAACTATAAAATTACAAATATTTATGATTAAAGATATTAACTTTTCTATATCTTAATTTATAAACTCCACTTTTTAAAAAATCATTTTTTTCTTTTCAGTTAAATCAGTATGTAAGCATGTAAAAGCATTTTGTGGATTAACAGTTTAATTTCAATAATTTTAATTATATTTATCAAATCCTTTGTAAATGTAAAATTTTGTTGAAAATTTAAGTATTTAAATAATAAAATTTACAAAATGAATATATTAGTTAATTCATCTTTATTTTTAGATTATAAATATTTTAAAATATTGCTTAATTGCTTATTTTTTTTCTTTAGTTATTCAATTAAATTCATAGCTATTGTTTAATTTTTAATAAACTTGACTTTTCTTTATTTTTAAATTATATGTTTTTTTATTTGATAAAATAAATAATTTTTGATTGAAAAAAATATTAAATTTTTAATTTTTTTGAAACGAAAAAAAATGAAACACCATGTGTCATAAATTTATTTTAAAATTTTTTTTGTTTTTTATATAATTATTTTTATGCGGCAAGATAATAAAAATTTGTTTTATAATTTTTTTGATAGCGTACAAAACAGTGTTTAATATTCTTTTAAATAATATTAGTTAGACAAATATTTGAATTTATAATTTTGCGAATTACTTAGAAAATACATTTAAAAATAAATTATGAGTCACTATTTGAAAAATATTAATTTATTTTTTCAAAAGTTAAGTATTATATTTTCAATAATAAAGTTAATTTAATTGCGGCTATTTAAGTTAATATTTTGACACAATTCATAAATAATTAGTTTAGTAAATTAAACCAAATTGTACTTACTAAAAAATATATAATTTATTAAGGAGTAAAAAATATGAATAATGAAATTATTACAAAAATACTAAATGAAGAAATAAAAGCTAATGACTTAATTAATTTAAATTACCAAAACGATAAAAATGAAATTGATTTTAATTATGTGGAAATTTACTTTAATATAGTTAAAAAAATTATTAAACAATATCAACAAGAAATTAATAATTATCAAGTATTAGAATATAAAAAACTTAAAATAAGTAATTATTTTATTAATAAAAGAGAAGAAAAATTTTATAATAATTATCTTTATCAAAGACATCATATCGAAGAGATTTTTATTTCTGGAGCTTTTTTACAATCTAATAAATTAGATTATAATAACGGTTTATGTTTGATTGTAAATATAGAAGAACACGCTTTTTTACATTACTTAATTGTTAAATCTCGAACAACAAACCCTAATTATGGAATGTTAATTCAATTAAAACTAAAAGATTGAAGTAATATTGCTAAAAAATATTGTAAAAAATATAACATTAAATACGATAGAAAGTGAAAAAAAATGTTATATCCAAAAGGAATTACAAATTCTTTTTTAGAATGATTTTTTGGTTTGAAAAAATATTCAAACTTAAAGTAAATTTTTAAGTTGTCTATTTGTGTTAGCGTTTTTATTTTACAATTTTTAAATAAATAAAATAATATGTTTAAAAAAACATATTTTCTTAAGCAAATATTAAAAATAATATTTGTGATTTTTTTAATATTTGTTTTAGTTTTTATAGTTAATTTATTTTTTAAAATAAATCTCTAAAAAATAAAAAAATTCTAAGCAATGCTTAGAATTAATTTTTATCATTTAGCAATTAAATTATTTGCTGAGTCTCTCATGTTACCAGTAAGAGCTAATATAAAATCGATAAGTGCTCACACACCAAAACCACCAGCAGTAATTAATTTTAATATTCCTAGCATTATTTTACCAGTATAGAATCTGTCAACTCCTAAAGCTCCAAGAAATAATGAAAGTAAAACAGTTATTAATCTACTTTTAGGAGAAACTACCCTAACATTTACTGAATTATTCATAATTAATTTTTTTTCCTTTCTTTTTTTTAATTTAATTTTACAAAAAAAAAAAAAAGAAAGAAAATGCTTATTTTGATTAAAAAATAATGATGTATTAAGCTTTTTTGATTTAAAATAAGCTTTTTTCTTGGTGAGAAAAAATGAAATATTTAGGTTTTACAATAAATTTAGAAGCTCAAACAATTCCATTATTATCATAATATCAACAATAAACAACTACTAAATATTTACAATTAAAAATATTAACTTTTTCATATCTTAATTTATAAACAGCACTTTTTAAAAAATCATTTTTTTCTTGAAAAAAATTAGTGAATGAAAAATTATTATCAAATTTTTTAGGCATTTCATATTTTTTAGTTACATAATTTTCACTAAAAATTATATATTCATCGTCTTTAAAATATTTTTTTTGATAAACATTATAATCATCATTAAAAATAATTTTAAATTCCTCAAATCATTTTGGCTTTTTTTTAGCTATTTTTTTAATTTCAAAATTATTAATAACATATGCATGCGCAAAAGGCTTTATTAAACCAAAGAAATTTTCAGCAACAAATCTTCCTTGTTTAGGAATATTGTAAACAGCTCCTATTGCTTCTAATTTTTTATATGCATTTATTGCTGTTATTCTTGAAACATCAAAACGCAACATCAATCATTGTTCTGATGGCATTATTTCATTTGGTTTTTTTTGTTTGTTGATAATTAAATCTATTAAATATTTTAATAATTTTTCTTTTTTTGTTTCCATAACACTATTTTCCAATTTAGTTTTTTGTTCTTAAATTATAATAAGTTTTTATTTCACTTTCTAATAATTCGTTAACTGGGTATAAAAATGAATATTTTAATTTATATTTATCATCTTTTTTAGTATTTTCATCTACAAAATGACCATTTTTAGTTTGTTCTTCTTGTTGAGTTATGTATAAATTTAAAGCTATTTTACCATTTGATGAATCAACATAAGTATCTATATCATTGAATTTTATTTTTTCTTTTTTACTAAATGTATTTCCATTTTTATCTAATAATAAAATAATTTCTTTCTCATCATCTTTATCAGAAGCATAAGCACTTTTGTAATTTTCATTAAAATATAATTTTTTTAATATTTCAAAACTATTTTTAAAAGTTGGAGTGTAATTAATATAATCAAAATTTTTAAATGGGGCTAATTGATTAAAATCAATACTTATAGCTGTATTTTCTTGTTTAATACGTTTCTCATTTTCATCTTGGATATAATTATATTTTTTATTAACTAAAATTTTGCTAAGCATTTCATCAATGGATTTATCTTCATCTTTATAAATATTTTCATAAAGATGATTTAATAATTTTTGTTCATGTTCTTTAGATATATTCTTTGAAAAAACTCATCCATCCATTAAAACAAGATTGTTTTTTGGTCTAATAATTTTAATAGCTTGTCCATCTTCAATATTAGAAAAATTATCATTAGAATAAAAGGCATCAATAGCATCACCATTATATAAATAAGCTACTGAAGGATTTTTATTTGTATCAATAATAGATGTTAAAAGTTCTAAACCATCAGAAGTGAAAAAATTAAAATTATGATCACTGAATTTTTTCTTTGAAACTTTTTCTATTAATTCAATAAATTCGTCTATTTGTTTTTTATAAAAAAATAAACTATTTTCATCTTGCGAAACTTGGCCACTATATAAACTAGGATTATTATTTTTTAGCGCTATATTTTCGCTTCCTAATAATAAATTATCTCTAACAGCTTCTGTTCAAGCAAAATTATTATAACCATATTTTTGAAGTTTATCAATAATAGCTTCAACGGTAAATTCATCAAATGTTATTCCATTTTCTTGAATATCTTTTCTTGTATTTTCATCTAATTTTTTTAAATGTTTTTTTAAAGGAATTAATTTATCATTGCTTTTATAATTACCAGTTGTATATGCTATGACTTTATCTTGGACATAATATGGAATAATATATTCTCATAACTCATCATTTTCACCATCATTATCAAGATCATATTTTTTTTGATTATTTTCAATTTTATATAAAAATTTATTAAATTTATCTAGGTGATTTATTGTTTCATTTCTAACTAGCGATGTAAAAGCTTGTTTTCTAATTTTCAATTCTTTGCTAGCAAATTTTTCTGATAATTCTTTATTGTCTTTAAATAAATAAGCATAATCTACTTTTTTAAGTAAATTTTTCTTTATTTTTTGAACAATAGCAAAATCAGAAGAAACTCCACCTATAGTTCGATTATCTTGTAATAATTTTTCAAATTCATTAATTTCAGAGAATTCTTGATAACTAAAGTCTTTTTCAATATTTTTTTGAATATCAGGTTCTAAATAAGATTGATAATTCATAATAAGCGGCCTATAAGGTCTTTTAATTTTATAAATGGTTAAAAAAGAAAATGCAAAAAGAAATGTGAAAATGAAAATAATTCATAAAAATATTTTTTTATTTTTTTTCATATCTTCTCCCTTTTTTAACTTTTAAAAATATTCACATTATATTGCCTATTAAAATTAAAATCAAAATTATTGTTCCAATAGCCAATGATCAAGTTTTAAATTGCCCTTGATAAAGATCAACTGCAATAGTTTGGGTATTTGAAGTAATTCTAGTAATGATAAAATCATCAAAAGATAAAATAAAGATAACTATAGAACTAAAAAAAATTGAAGGCAACATATAAAAGATATAAACTCTAAATCAAGTTTGTATTTTACTATAACCAAGATCTTGCGATGCTTCATATAAAGATATAGAAAAATTTTCGCTTCTAGGATACATTAATAAAATCCCATAAGGTAAAGCCATTGTTGAATGCGCAATTATTGCTCTTATTATTCCTTCATTGCTAGATTTTAAAACACCAAATAAAAAACTAAAAATTATAGCTAAAGAAATTGCTGTTATTATATCTGGATTAATTAAAGAAATATTCGAACTAACATTTAAATATTTTTTAGGTAATTTTAATTTTTGTTTTCAAATTGCAAAAACAGTAAATAAACTAATAATTATTACGATAATTACACTACAAAAACCTATAATGATTGAATTTACTAATGAATTTACAAATTTATCAGAACTTAAATAAATATAACCTTCTAAACTAAAGGAATTTCATGTTGTAGAAACAAAACCTTTTTCTGATGACTTGTTAAATGAAAAAATTGTTCCAGCTAATAAAGGAATATAAAACAAAATTAAAATTATTCAAATATAAGTTTTTTTTAAAATTTCATATTTTGTAATAAAATTTCAAACTCTAGTCATGTTTAACTCCTTTTATTTTTGATAAAATCAAAGGGAATAAGTAAATAATTCCATAAACAGTATAAAGTACTAAAATTGTAATTAAAACTAATGAAGATACTTTTGCTAAATCAAAAGCATTAACTAAACTAGCATTTTTATTAATTAAATTTCCTATAAATTGTTTTTGTGAACCTGAAGGTAAAAATTTATCTGAAATGATAATCGTTGTAGCTGACATTAAAAAAACTAAAGCTATTCCTGAAAAAATTGCCTTCATTCCGTAAGGTAAAACTACTTTTATTAAAGTTCAAAATTTATTATAGCCAAGATCAGCTGATGCTTCTAAAATATTTTTTGGCATATCTCTAAAGACAGTATAAAGTGGAATTATCATGAAAGGGAGATTAAGATATATTAATGCTATTAACATAAAAAATTCATTGTTTATTTGATTTTCATCAAAAATAGAAACAAACAAAGCTCTTAGGGCAAAAATTTTAGAAATGGTAAAAATAATTAAAGGCGAAATAATTAAAGATATAGCATAAATTTTAAAAATTTTAGATTTAGAATTAGCAACAAAAAATGAATAAGGTAAGGCAATTATTAAACAAATTAATGCGCTTAAAACTGATAGTCAAATCGATCTTCACATAATTTTTCATGTAGTTGTATCTTTCACTAAAGCAAAATTATCAAAATTATATTCTTGTTCAGTTTTTAATGGAATAAAAGCTTTGAAAACAAGCAAAATTAAAGGTAAAATTATAAAAATAAAAGCAAAAACTAAATAAGGTAAAAACATTATCAATCTTAAATTTAATAATGTTTTAATTTTTTCATACATCTTTAAAAACATAACTAATTAAAACCTTTTTTATCAAGTAGCATTAAATGAAGAGAATCATCATCCCAGCTAATTTTTACTTTAGTATTTTCTAAATATTTAACATTAGTCTCAACATAAATTATTTGCTCATTTACTAAAACGTCAATAAAATAATAAGAACCTTTGTACACCACTTTTTTTACTATTCCATCGAAAAAACCACTAGTTAAAGAAATTTTAACATCTTCTGGTCTTACTAGACCATCTAATATTTGATTAGGAACAAAACTCGTTGAAGAATTTTTATCTTCGTCTCAATAGACTATTTTATTTAAGAGTTCTACTTTGTGTTTAGATAAATATTTTACTTTAAAAAAATTAGCAGATCCTATAAAATTAGCTACTCATTTATTTATAGGATAATCATAAATTTTATTAGGAGTATCGAATTGTTCAATTTGTCCATCTCTAATAATTGCTATCCTATCTGATAATTCAAGCGCTTCATCTTGATCATGAGTAACAAATACAAATGTGATATTTAATTTTTTTTGAATTGAACGTAAAAGTTGTTGCATTTTTTGTCTAATTTTAGCATCAAGCGCTGATAAAGGTTCATCTAATAATAAAATTTGTGGTTCTAAAACTAAACTTCTAGCTAATGCAACTCTTTGCTTCATACCTCCAGAAAGTTCACTAATTTTTTTATTTTCACTTCCTTCTAGCCCAACTAATTTTATTATTTCTTTAGATTCTTTTTCCATTTCTGCTTTTGTAATTTTTCTAGTTAAATATTTTTTAGAAAACTTTTCAACCTTTACATTTACATAATTTTCTCAATATGAATATTTAAAATCAGAATCATCTAGTCAATTTTGAATTTTTTTTCGCTTTATTTTCGAAAGTTTTGGTTTTTTAAGCTCTTGTTCATAATTGATTTGAATTTTATCAAGCTCTTTCATTTTTAAATTAGCTATTTTAGTTCATAAAACTTTTTTAGCTTCAAGTTTTTTATATATTTCAGGTTTTACAAAATCTTTTGCGTATCTTTTTAATTTTAATCCATAGTTAATATTTCCCTTAATTCCTAAGTGACTAAAAAGAGCATAATCTTGAAAAATTGTTGAAACATTTCTTTTATTAGGAGATAAGTCTTTAATATCAATATCATTGAATTTGATTTCACCTCTTGTAGTTCACTCAAAACCACCAATTAATCTTAATATAGTTGTTTTTCCCGAACCAGAAGGCCCTAGTAAAGTAACAAATTCACCTTTATTAATTTTAAGATTAATGTTATTTAAAACTTTTTTATTATCAAATTCTTTTTCTACATTAACTAAGTTAATTAACGGTTTTAAAGAATTTTGAAAAAATTTATTAGCTTTTATTTCCATAAATTCGCCTTTCATCCAATATAGAATTAAATATGTTATTTATATTAAAAAAAATAAAAAATTTAAAAACTTCATTATATAAAAGGTATAAAAAAACCTCTCTCTAATGAAGAGAGATGGGGAATTTATCAAAAAAAGAAATTATGTTTTTTTTAATAGCTAAATTTATATCAACATAAAACATAAGTATATAAATATACTTTTTAACGAAAAATATAAAATTATAGCTAACTAGTTTCATAATGAATTTATTTTAACAAAAAAAAGTTAAAATATTAAAAATTAATTGAATATTTTTCAAACTGTCATTTTCATTTATCGATTGATAAAATAATTTCATCAATTAAAGGTTGAACTCTTAAACTAAAACTAAAATCTTTATCATTAACATTAGTTACTAAATTTAAAACAGTTGTTAAATATTCAACAACAGATTTTGCGCTTTTTTCACAGAATGTTAATTCACTATTTTCTTTAATTAAAGATGTTTTTTCAATTTCTTTAATATTTACTAATGCTTTTCCATTTAACATAATTATTTTTTCAGCAACCATATCAATAAATTCAATGATTTCGCTTCTTAATTCATCAGTTTTCTTGTGAATTTCAAAAAAACGTTTTCCTTCAATATGTCAATGAATATTAGTAATGTTATGGTAAGCCATTTGTAAAGTAGCTTGTAATTTATGTAATTTTTTTATTTCTAAATCAAACATTTTTTTACATCTCCTTGTTTTTCGACTAATTATAACAAAAAAACAAAAAAAAATGGTGGAGATGCCGGGAGTTGAACCCGGGTCCACCTAAAAACAAAGATAAAGGTTTACAGTTTAGTAGTTTTTATTTTAAGCTAATTTGAAATTTAAAACTATCAAAAATCTTTCATTAGCCATCATTAATAAAATTAAACTTATGATGATCTGTTTAATCTATGTTTTTATATTTTTAATAAAAAATAATTTGCTATTTTAAGCAAAAGAAAAATTATAGTTTTGTGAAGAAGCTAACATATTTAAAGTTACATCTTCTTGTTTTTTAGCTTTTCCGTTTATTTAAGCCTAGAAATATTTATGGTTTATTAGACCACTGAACTTTAAAATTGCCTATAGATGTCGAAGCCATTACACCCCCATTAAAGAATGTATAAAAATTTTAACATAAATTATAGAATTTTTAAAAAATAGTGTAAAATAATAAATATTAAATTTAAAACTTTAATTTGCTAATTTATTTTTAAATTAGATTATATATAAATAGGAGGGGAAATAATGGCAATAGTACCTAAACGCAAAACTTCTAAACAACGTAGAAATAAAAGAAGAACTCATGATGCTTTAACTGTTCCTAATCTTGTTCAATGTAAAGAATGCAAAAATCAAATTCAACAACACAAAGTTTGTATGTTTTGTGGTTTTTACAAAGGTAAAAAAGTTCAAGGTTTTACAGCTTTAAATGATAAATAATAGTTAATATCTCTTTGAATTTAAAGAGATATTTTTTTTATTAATAAAAAATGTATAAAAAAATTAATTTAAAAGATAAAGAAATTCAATTAGCTATTAACAATGAATTATTAAGACAAGAAGAGCACATTGAGCTAATAGCTTCAGAAAATTATGTTTCTGAAGATGTTCTAAAGGCTACCGGAAGTATTTTAACTAATAAATATGGAGAAGGATATCCAGGAAAAAGATATTATAATGGTTGTGAAAATATTGATCAAGTTGAAAAATTAGCAATTGAGCGACTACAACAGTTATTCAAAGTTAAATTCGCTAATGTTCAACCTTATTCGGGTTCTACAGCAAATGCAGCAGTATTTTCTGCTTTATTAGAGCCTGGAGATAAAATTTTAGGCTTAGATTTAAATTCTGGCGGGCATTTAACTCATGGAATGAAAATAAATTTTTCTGGAAAATTTTATGATACTTATACTTATAGTGTTGATGCTGAAGGTTATTTAAATTATGATCAAATTTTGCAAATTGCTAAAAAAGTTAATCCTAAATTAATTATTTGCGGTTTTACTGCATATTCTAGAGTTGTAGATTTTAAAAAATTTAAAGCTATTTCTGATCAAGTTGGAGCATATTTGTTAGCCGATATTTCTCATATAGCTGGTTTAATAATAGCAAAAGCCCATCCTAGCCCTGTAGGTTATGCTGATGTAATTAGTTCTACTACTCATAAAACCTTAAGAGGTGCAAGAGGCGCTATTATTATGACAAATAATGAATATTTGGCAAAAAAAATTGATCGAGCTGTTTTTCCTGGTCATCAAGGGGGACCTTTATTTCATTCTATAGCTGGAAAAGCTGTTGCTTTTAATGAAGCTTTACAACCTTTTTATTATAAATATATAAGAAATGTTGTTAAAAATTCAATTCATTTTGCTAATGAATTTTTAAAGAAAAAAGTAGAAATAGTTTCAAATGGAACTGATAATCATCTTTTTGTAATAAACACAAAAAAAAGCTACAATTTAACAGGAAAAAAAGCTTCTGAAATTTTACAAAAAATCAATATAACAGTGAATAAAAATACAATTCCTAATGATGATGAATCACCATTTATAACTTCTGGTATAAGGTTAGGAACTGCCGCAATGAGCTCAAGAGGTTTTAAAAATAAAGAATTTACTTTAGTTGCTAAAATTATTCATAAAGCTTTAATGGCTCCTAAAAACGAAATTTTACATCAAGAATTAAAAGCAAAAGTTTTAGATTTAACTAAAAACTTTCCAATTAAAAAAAGTTATTGATTAAATTAATCAATTGTTTAAGGAGAAAAATGAAAAATTATAGATTTAAAAGAATTTTTATGATTGTTACTGATTCACTTGGAATTGGTGATGATGGTAGGCAAAAAGAATTTAAAGATTCAGGCGCTGATACACTTTGACATGTTAGTGAAAAGAGTGAAATTTTAAATATTCCAACATGAAAAAAATTAGGAATAGGTGAAATAACAAAAGTATTTAAACATAATAAAAAAAATAAAGATCATTTAGCTTATATGGCAAGAATAGTTGAAAGATCTAACGCTAAAGATACTTTAGCTGGACATTGAGAAATGATGGGAATAGAAACAAAAGTTCCTAATCCTAATTTTATAGAAAATGGTTTTCCTCAAGAATTAATAACTAAATTAGAAAAAGCATTTGATAATCGAAAAATTATTGGTAATAGAGCTGAAAGTGGTACTGTTATTTTAGCTGAATTAGGGCAAAGAGAAATTGATAATAACGAAATTATTGTCTATACTTCACCTGATTCAACACTACAAATTTGTGGGCATGAAAAATATATGGGACTAGATAATTTATATCGTTATGCTAAAGCAGCTAGAAAAATTTGTTCTGATAATCCAGAGTGAAATGTTGCAAGAATTATAGCTCGTCCTTATATTGGAGAAAATGGTGAATTTACTAGAACATTTAACCGTCATGATTATGCAAATAAACCACCAAAAGAAACTATTTTAAACAAGCTTCAAGCTAAAGGAATTAAAACAATTGCAGTTGGTAAAATTAATGATATTTTTGTAAATTATGGAATTGATGAAGTATATCCTCCTGCTAGCGATGATGAAAATATGGATGTAGCTATCAACATTGCGAGTCAAAAAAGTGAAAATCAATTTATTTTTGTTAATTTAGTTGAATTTGATTCACATTATGGGCATCGTAGAAATTTAATGGGTTATGCTGAAAATATTAATCGTTTTGATGTTAAATTAACAAAATTAATTAATGCCATGAATGAAGATGATCTTTTAATTATGACATCAGATCATGGAAATGATCCTTCATTTCCAGGAAGCGATCATACCAGAGAAGCTTTACCATTAACTGTTTATTCTAAATCCTTTAAAGGAAAAAATAAAAATTTAGGAACATTAAGTGGGCTTGGAACTGCTGGAAATATTATTGCTCGAAACTTTGATTTAGAATTAATCGATACTGGTGAAGATATTTTTGATAAATTAATTTAAGAAATATGAATAAAGAAACTTTTCTTTTAATAGGCGGTGCTGGTTATATTGGAAGTAATTTTGCTTGATTACTTTCTGATTTAAAGCAAAATATTATTATTGTTGATAATTTATCAACAGGAAATAAAGAATTTTTACCACCTGAAGCAAAATTTTATGAAACTGATCATAATAATTTTCAGCAATTAGAAAAAATTTTCAGCGAAAATAAAATAGATGTTATAGTGCAATTAGCAGCTTTTATTAAAGTGGGTGAATCTGTTTTAAAACCATTAGATTATTATCAAAATAATATAAATGGGATAATAAATATTTTAAAATTAATTGATAAATACAAAATTAAAAAATTAATCTTTTCATCTACAGCTGCAGTTTACGGGCAAAATCCAAATCAAAATTTTAGTGAAGATGATTTTTTAAATCCAATCAATCCTTATGGACAATCAAAATTATTTTGCGAAAAAATTATTATTGATTATGCTGTTAATAATCCTAATTTTAAATATGGTATTTTAAGATATTTTAATGTAGCTGGAGCAGATCCCGATCTTAGAAGTGGACTATTTTCTAAAACAAATAATTATTCACTTTTAATTCCTGTTATTTCTAATTCTATATTAGAAAATAAAGAAATTAAGATTTTTGGAAATGATTATCAAACAAAAGATAAAACATGCATAAGAGATTATATTCATGTAAGTGATCTAGCTAGAGCTCATTATTTATTAAATAATTATTTAAATAATAATAAAAGTGATATTTTTAATGTTGGACTAAATAAAGGGATTTCAAATTTAGAAATCATAAAAACATTTGAAAAAATTATAGGTAAAAAAATTGATTTTACATTCTCCCCAAGAAGAGAAGGAGATCCAGATAAGCTTATTGCAAATAATGAAAAAATAAAAAATATTTTAGGTTTTAAAAATAAATATAATTTAAAGGATATTATTGGACATGAATGAAAATGAAGAAATAAAATTAAAGAAAAATAATTTAATAACTGTTTTAGTTCCTATTTATAATAAAGAAAAATTTTTACCTAATTTTTTTAATTCAATACTCAAACAGAAAGATAAAAATTTTAATATTATTTTTTTAGATGATAAATCCACTGATAATTCGCTAAAAATTACAAAAGATTTTAAAAACAATTTTAGTCATTTAATTAATATGAAAATTATTGAATTAGAAAAAAATGGCGGATTAGCTAATGCAAGAAATATTTTAATAGAAAATTGTAAAACTGATTATTTTTTATTTTTAGATCCTGATGATCTTATTTATAAAAATGCTTTATTTTATTTTAATCAAAAAATCCAAAATAATGAATATGAATTAGTTTATTCAAAATTTAGTTTATTTTTTAAAAAAATAAAACTTTTAAATTTTGCAACTTACAATTACAATAGACGTTTAAATTGAAAAATAGCTAAAAATAGTAATGGTTATAAAAATTTTCAAGGTTTTTTTTGAAATATTTTGATAAATAGAAAATGATTTTTAAGTTTGAATTTAAGTTGTAAAAAAGGTTATACATTTGAAGATTTTCCTGTTACAACTATCATGTTTTTATTGAGTAAAAATTTTGGCTTTACAAATAAAAAAACATACAAATATTGTTTAAATTTAAATGGTTTATCACTAAAACTTAGTAAAAGCAAAATTTTAGGAATTGCTCATAATTTAGATTTTTTAAATAATGAAATTATAAAAAGAGAATTAATAGATGAGTATACTAAAAATTATGAATGATATTTTTTAAAAGCTTTTTTTGTATCATTATTTTATTGAAAAAAATATAAATTTTATAAAAAAAACACAAAAGAATATAAAGATTCAATTTTGTATTTTTTTGAAATTGCTAAAAAACATAATTTAATTAATAAGTTAAAAAAATATAAATCTTGATATTCGTTTTTATTAAAAAATTCATTATATAATTATGAAAAAGTTTACAAATTATATAATGAAAATAATAAAAAATAATATTGGTCAAAAGCTTGATATGGTGCCAACAACAGGAATTGAACCTGCGACCGCATCCTTACCATGGATGTGCTCTACCTACTGAGCTATGATGGCGTAAAAAATTTATTATATTTTTTATTATAAACTAAAATTTTAAAAAAAATAGAAAATAAATGGTTAAAAATGTTTAGATTTTTTGTAGCAAAAAAAGAAGATAATTATTTTATTTTAGATAATGAAACACTAAAACACATTAAAGTAGCAAGAGTTAATAACAAAGAATTTATTTGTGTTTATGAAAAATATTTTTATTTATGTGTTTTAGAAGATCAAAAAGCTTTAATAATTAAAAAATTAGATGATAATCATGAATTTGAAAATAAAGTTATTATTGCAGCTGCAATAATTAGTATCAAAAGATTTGAATGACTAATTCAAAAGGCTACTGAATTAGGTGCAAGCGAATTATGGCCTATATATAGTGAAAATATGAAACAAAAATTAGGTAACAACATCGAGCATAAAGTTGAAAGATGAAATTTAATTGCAAAAAATGCTGCTGAACAATCATTTAGAAATAAAGCAATGATAGTAAAAATGCCAATTCATTTTAAAGATGTTGTAAATGTCAAAATTAAAAACAAATATATAGCTCATGAAAAAGCTGAAAATTCATTGACAAATTATTTTTTTGAGCAAGATTCAATATTTTTAGTAGGACCAGAAGGTGGTTTTAGTGAAAATGAAGTAAATTTAGCTAAAAAAAATAATTTTAAAGTTATTTCACTTGGTAAAAGAATTTTAAGAGCAGAAACTGCTTCTATATTTATACTTTCAAGAATTAAACAATAAAAACAAAGGAATATATGAAGAAAATAGCTATTTTTGGAGGGAGTTTTAACCCGATACATAACGCGCATATAAAAATTGCTGAATATGCTATTAAGCATTTAAAATTAGATAAACTTATTTTTGTACCAACTTTTAAATCTCCAGATAAAGTAAAAGATAAAATTGCCGAACCACATCATAGAGTTAAAATGATCGAACTTGTTCTTTTACCAAAATCTGAAATTTCACTTTTTGAAATTAATCGTAAAGGAATAAGTTATACGATTGATACAATTAAATACTTTTCTGAAAAATTTAAAGATGCACAACTTTATTTTTTAATTGGTTCTGATAATTTAACAACACTTCATAAGTGAGAAGAAATTGAAACAATTAGTAAATTAGCTAAAATTGTTGTTTTTAAAAGAACAAAAAACTTTAGTAAAATCAATCTTAAAAAATTTAACGCTCAATTGTTAAATAATGATATTTTTGATGCTTCTTCAACCGAAATAAGAAAAGGAAATTTTAAAAATTTAAATCCTTTAGTTAATGAATATATTGGAAAAAATTGATTATATATAGAAGAAATATTGAAAAATACACTTGAAGCTAAAAGACATAAACATTCAGTAGCAACTGGTGAATTAGCAGCTGAATATGCTAAAAGTTTAAATTATGATTCAAAAATAGCTTGATTTGCAGGTTTGTGTCATGATATTACTAAAAATTGAACTATCGAAAAACATCGACAATTTTTAAATGAAAATAATATTAAAAATGAGCAAATTGAAGATTATAAATTACACCAACTAACTGGGAGTTTATGACTAAAAAATGTTTATAAATTACAAAATAAAGAAATAATAAATGCAATAAGTGTTCATACATCTTTATCTAAAAAAATGAATGTTTTAGATAAAATTGTTTTTATGGCTGATAAATTGTCTAAAGGAAGAAAATTTGAAGGTATTCAAAAAATAAGAAATTTAGCTTTTAATGATTTTGAAGCAGCTTTTTCATCTATCGTAGAAAAAACAAAAAATTTTAATTTAAATAAAACAACTGTTAGTGATGAACAATTAGAAATTTATAATATTCACATTAAATAATAAATTAAACTTTGGGAAATTATTTTTTAAGTTTAATTTATTTTTTTAATTTTTTATAATTTATAATTTAAAATTAACTATTATGAAAAAAGAAGTTGAAAGATTACAAAAAATAATTGCAAAATCAGGATTAGTTTCCAGACATAAAGCTGAAATTTTAATTAAAGAAAAAAAGGTAAAAGTTAATGGGAAAATTGCAGAATTAGGTTCAAAAGCATCTTTTGACGATGAAATAGAAGTAAACGGAAAAATCATTAAAAAAACAGAAAAAATTTATTTTTTAATGAATAAACCAGAAAAAGTTATTTGTAGTTTGCATGATCCTCAAAAAAGAAAAATTATTATTGATTTACTTAATGTAAATACAACTGTTTTTCCAATTGGAAGACTAGATTATAATACAACAGGAACAATTTTACTTACTAACGATGGCGAATTAACACAAAGACTTTTACATCCTAAATATAAAATAAAAAGAGTTTATAAAGTTAAAATCGATAAACCATTAACAAATGAACAATTGTTATTTTTAAATAGCGATAAAGTTATAATTAACCAAAAAAAATCTAAACAAATTGTTAAACAAGTCGCAAACAAATCTTATATTGTGGAGTTATACCAAGGATCTTATCATCACGTTAAAAAATTATTTGAAATTTTTGACTATACAGTAAAAACATTAAACAGAATAGAATTTGCCGGCATTTCTCATATTGGTTTAAAAAAAGGTGAATATAGAAAATTAAACATCAAAGAAATAAGGTATTTAAAAAAAATAGTAAATTTAATTTAAGGAGAGAAATGAATTTTAACGATCTAAATTTAAGTAATCAAATATTAAAATCACTAAAAAAGATTAATTTTAATAATCCAACTGAAATTCAAAATAAGGTAATTCCATTAGCAAAACAAGGATTTGATATAATTGGACAAGCACAAACAGGTACCGGAAAAACTGCGGCTTTTGCTATTCCTATTATCGAACAAACTGATTCACAACATAAAATAATTCAACATTTAATTTTAGCACCTACAAGAGAATTGGCAAGTCAAATTGCTGATCAATTCCAATTATTAATTCAAGATAATTTCGACATCAGAATCGGGGTTATAATTGGAGGTTTAAATTATGAAATGCAAAGAAAAGTTTTACAAAACAAACCACATATATTAATAGCCACACCTGGAAGACTTTTTGATTTATTAACAAAAAAAGAATTTGAAAAAAAAGTTGATTTATCAAAAATAAAAACTTTAACTCTTGATGAAGCTGATGAATTATTAAAAGTTGGATTTTATGAGCAAATTAAAGATCTACTCGATTTCTTACCTTTAAAAAGACAAAATTTCTTTTTTACAGCAACGTTTGATAAAAAAACTGAAAATTTAAGTAAACTAATTACTAAAAATGCAAAAAATGTTTTTGTTTCTGAAGGAAAAAAAACAACAAATTCAGTTGAACAAGAATTTGTTGTTTTAAAAGAAAAAAATAAATTTATTTCTTTAATAAAATTTTTAGAATTTTATCAGCCAAAATCAGTTGTTATATTTGGTAGAACCAAAAGAAGGGTAGATGAATTGACAGAAGCTTTAAAATCCCTTAAATTTAAAGCTTTAGGAATACAGGGTGATTTACCCCAAAAAGAAAGAAATAAAATAATTGATATTTTTAGAAAGAGAGAAATAAAAATTTTAGTTGCCACTGATGTGATGGCGCGTGGAATCGATGTTGAACACGTTGAATGAGTTATTAACTTTGATCTTCCACAAGAGATTGAATATTATACTCATAGAATTGGTAGAACCGGTAGAGCTGGAAAAACCGGGTATTCATTGAGTTTTGTAAAACCTGATGAAATTTTACATTTAGAAAAAATTGCTATTGATACTTGTTCTAATATTAAAGAAATTTTAGTTCCATCAGAAAAAGATTTAAAGCAAACATGAAATAATAAAATTTGAAAAAAATTCGAAAAGATTTTGGCTGAAAGTAATGAATTAATAAAAACACCAATTCGAGATGACTTGCTTGGAAAATTTAATAAATTAGAATTAGCAACATTATTAGCTGATTATATTTCTAAAACTAAAAAATTTGAAAAAAATATAAAATTAACTCCCGAACCAAGTGTTATTATTAAAATAAATAAAAATAATTTAAAAAATAATATAAATGATAGATTGAAAAATAAGAAGTCCAAAAATAAAAAAAATAAATTTTTGGATAAAAAAATAAATAAAAGTTTAAAAAAATCTAAAAATCGTTAATATTGCATAAGTACAATTGGCGATGAAGAGCTCGAAGAACGAGATGAAGATTTATTATCACTATCTCATTTATGGCTAGTATCTTTTGTTTTGTATTCGCCACTAGAACTTGTTAGTGTTTTATACGTAGCTGCCAATGATGATATTGCATTAATTGCCAGCGGAATTAACGGAATTAAAGCAGCTCATATTCCGGAACCGCCAATATTTTCAAGCTGTTCGTTATTAAGCTTTACTAGTTTATCTTTCAATATTACCTCCTTCCTCAAAACAATAGCCATATTTATTAAAAAAAGCAAAAAAAAATAAAAAAATAAGAAAAGAGAAAAAAATGGAACTTTTAACCAAGAAAGAAGCAAAAAATTTATTAAAAGATTCAAATTATTTTAATAAAAATATTTTGGATTTAAGCGAATTAAAAAATGTTACTAAGATTGATGATTTTGCTTTTGCAAATTGTAAATTTTTAATTTATAAATTGATTCTTCCAATTAATTTAAAAACTATTGGCATTGGTGCTTTTGCCTTTAATAAAATTTCCAGCATTGTTTTCAACAAAAATTTAGAATATATAGAAGAATCAGCTTTTGAAAATAATTTAATTGAAATTATAGAATTTAATGAAAAATTGAAAAAAATTGGTGATTTTGCTTTTTCTAAAAACAAAATTAAAAACATAGAATTTAAAAAAGAATTAAATATCTTATCAGAAGGAAGTTTTGCTGATAACGATATAGAATTTATTTCATTTCAAAATCCACAAACAAATATTGAAAATTTTCCTTTTTGAAATAATATAAATATAAAAACAATTTCTTTTTATAATTGCATAAATAAAATAACTTATTTAAATAAAAATAGTGAATATTTTAATTTGATTGAATTAAAAATTATTAATTCACTTGATGATTTTAATAATGTTGTTAAATTTAACCATTTTAATATTTTACAACTTCTAAAACATGAAGAATTAAGCCAAATAAAAAATATTTTATATTATGCTGATAAAAAAAATAACAATTCAAGCATAAATATTAATGTTAAATTTAGAGAATTAGATTTTAAAAATATATTTACAAATAACGAAATTAAAGAAATAAAAATTTAAAAAAAATAAAAATTAGTTGCTTTTTAAACAACTAATTTTTTTAATATTTTGATTTTTGATTAGACAAAATAAAGGTTGATAAATTATAATTTTAGGTTTATTCTTTCTTTTTCTTGATCAATAGATTCGATTTTAACATCAATAATTTGACCAACATAAAAATCATTATTATTTATTTTAGAAATATGCATAAAAGCATCATTTTTTAACCCTACATCAGCAAACAATCCAAAATCAGTTACATTAGTAATTATTGCTTTTAAATTTTGTTCTAAAGATAAATCATCGAATTTTAAATTTTTATTTCTTAAGATAGGATCATCAAATTGTTCTCTAAAATCTCTAAAAGGTTCGTTTATTGATTCTAAAATTAATTTAATATCATAATAATTAATTTTTAATTCTTTTTGAATATTTTCAATAATTGTTTCAGTGATTTCAGTTTTTTTAGTTCCAATTAATGATTTATCAAATTTTAAAAAATTTAATATTTTTTCTGCATTAGCATATGATTCGGGATGAATTTTAGTTTTATCAAAAATATTATCAGATTCATACACTCTTAAAAAACCTGCTGCTTGCTCATAAACTTTTTCTGTTAAATATGGTATTTTTAATAATTCATTTCTATTAGTTATCATTCCTTTAGTTTGAATGTATTTAATAACACTAGAAGCTATTTTTTTATTAAAGCCAGAAATATTATTTAAAAGTTCTATTGAGGCTGAATTTATATTTACACCCACTTTATTAACACAAGATTTAATTGTATAATCTAATTCTTGTTCTAATAGTTTTTTCTTAATATCATGTTGATATTGGCCGATTCCGATATTTTGTGGGTTTATTTTTATTAATTCAGCCATTGGATCGATCACTCTACGCGCTATATTAATTGCACTTCTTTTTTCTACTGTTAAATCACTAAATTCTTCTTGCGCTTTTTTAGATGCTGAATAAATTGAAGCGCCTACTTCAGATGTTCTTAAAAAATTAACATTCAAATTATTTTCAATTATTAATTTTTCTAAAAATTCAATACTTTCTCAAGAACCAGTTCCATTACCAATTGCTATTATTTCAATATTATATTTTTTAATTAAATCAAAAATAATTTTTTTAGCTTCATTAGTTTTATTTTGTGGCTTTAGAGGAAAAATTACTTTAATATCTAATAATTTATTGTTTTTATCCACAATTGCAAGTTTGCAACCTGAATTAAAACCTGGATCTCAACCCATTATTGTTTTATTTTTTAATGGTTTTTGTAATAAAAGATAACTTAAATTATTGCTAAATGTATTAACAGATTTTAAATGCGCTTTTTCTAATATTTCATTATATATTTGATTTTCTATACTTGGAAAAAGTAATCTTTTACAACCATCAATAACAGCTTTTTTAATTAGTTCATAACCTTCTCAAATATATGTTTTGGTATATTTATTAACAGCTTTTGATATTAAAAATTCTTTATCATATTCAAATTTTAAACTTATTATATTTTTATTATTAGCACGATCAAGTGCCATTACTTGATAATCTTGTAAAAAAACTAAAGGTTTAGAAAAATTATAATAAATTTTATATTTACTATCTTCATCTAAAGAATTTTCTTTTTTCTTTGTTGTTAATTTAGCTCATTTTTTAATATTTGTAATGAAATAAGTTCTTAAATCTTGATCTTGTGAAACAATTTCAGCTATAATGTCGCAAGAACCTTGTAAAACTTTTTCTTCATTATCAAAATTTTTATTTATATATTTTTTGGCTTTTTCTGATAATGAAACATCTTTTTTAAAACTTAAAATTTCTAATGCTAAAGGTTTAAGCCCCGAGTCTATAGCTAGTGATGCTTTTGTTTTTTTATTAGTTGCATAAGGTTTATAAATAGCTTCTAATTCAACTAGTTTTTTTGCATTATTAATTAAATTTGTTAAATCATCAGTTAATATTTCTTTTTCTTTTAAAGTTTGTAAAATAAATTCTTTTCTTTTTGCTAATTTAAGTTGATAATTATATTCATCACTAATTAATTTAATTGCGTTTTCATCTAAATTATTAGTAAAATCTTTTCGATATCTTGCAATAAAAGCAATGGTATTTTCTTCTTTTAAAAGTTGTAAAACTCTTTCAATATAGAGGTGTTCAGTTTTTAGTAAATTAGCTAAATAATTTAAAATTTCTTTATTCATTTATTTTCCTTTTTTCTAAAACAATTAAATTTTCAATATGATACGTCCTTGGAAACATGTTATAAATTTTTGCAAATGTTAATTTATAAGCTTGTTTAAAAAGATTAAAATCAGCTGCTTGGGTAAAAACATTGCATGATAGATAAATTATTTTTTTAAAATCATGTTTTAAAATTAAATTAACTATTTTTGAATTTAAGCCACTACGTGATGGATCGATTATTAATGTTCCAGATAATTTTTTTTCTTTATTATTTTTTAAATATTCTTTAACATCAGATAAAATAAATTTTACGTTTTTTATATTATTTAATTTTGCATTATATAAAGCATCTTTAAAAGAAAATTTATTATATTCTACAGAATAAACAAATTTAGCTTTTTTAGAAGCTAAAAGAGCAATAGTGCCAATTCCGGAATATAAATCATAAACTACATCTTCTTTATTTAAAAAATTTAAAATATCTTGATATGCTACTTGTGCCACTTCTTTGTTAATTTGATAAAATGAATTAATATTAACTCTGAATTTTAAATCTAATAAAGTATCAGTTGTATAAAGCTTATCATTTTCATTTCCAATTATTAGATCATCTAATTGTCTAAAAATAACTTTACCTTTCTTATCTGTGACAGGTTTTATATCACTTAAAAGAAAATCATCTAACTTTATCAATTCATTAGTTTTTGGTTTATGAAATTTTCCATCTAATAAAGTTATTTTGTTTCTATAGCGTAATATTTTTTCTCCTTGAAAATAGTCTAAATTTTCAAGATTAAAATTAGCATTTTGTTTAAATGCATTTAAAGTGTTAAATATTTTATATTCTTTTTCAGCTTCAATATTCATATGAAATAATTCATAACCACCAATATTTTGATAATTATCAGGTAAATCATAATTTCTCATTAATGATGGTTTTATAATTTTATCAACATTAGCAATAATATAATTTTTAAATTCTTTAATAATTTTAAATTCAACTTCTTCATTTAAAATTACAAATGGCATATAAACTATTTTATTATTTCATTTACATGCACCTTGTCCTTTTTGATTATAAAATTCAATTTTACAAACAAACATAGTTTTCCTTTATTAAAAAAAATGAATTTAAAATAAATTTATGCTTTAAATTCATTGTTTATTATTTCGTTTAAAATTTGAATATTTTTTTTGTTTTTGCTTGAAACAAAAATATATTGATATTTTTTTTCTTTTTCTAATAGAGTTTTAATTTTTGCTAATTGTGATTGATTTAATTTATCAATTTTAGTACCCACTAAAATAACTTTTCGATTTAACTCACTTAAAAATTTCAACGTATTAAGATCGATATTTTGCAAACCAATTCTTGTATCAAATAATAAAAAAACTGTCTTTAATTGGCTTCTATCTTTAAAATAATCGTAAAGCATTTGTAACATTATTTCATTATCTTTTTTTGACATTTTTGCATAACCATAACCTGGAAGATCTACAATAATATTTTTATCATTATTTTCAAAAAAATTAATTAATTTAGTTTTACCGGGCACACTTGAAATTTTGGCAATATTTTGATTAGCTAAAGCATTTAACAGTGAAGATTTTCCAACGTTAGAACGACCTATAAAACAAATTTCATAATTTGAATGATTATATCAATTTGATTTATTAGAAGAAGATATTATAAATTTTCACATTTTAAATTATTTCTTTTTTTGAATTAAGTTTTTTTATATATTCTTTGAGTGTGAAAATTTCTTGATTTTGTGCTTCAATTTTTGAAAGATTTTTTTTATTTTCTTCTTTTAATGTTTCATTTAAATTATTTGTATTTTTTAATTCTTCCAAAAGATTATTAATTCAAACAATTGAATTATCAAAAAATAAATCTACTTGTTCGGGATCGTAACCATTTATTGATACATCAAATTTTTTATCCAAAATTTCTTTAATATATTTTTCGTATTTAATTTCTTTTTTATTTTGCATATTTAATCCTTTAAAAAATATAATATTATTCCATTTGCTATTGCTATATTTAATGATTCAAAATTTATTTTAATATAAATATTTTGGTCAATGTATTGAGAAATTTGAGGCGATATTCCATGTCCTTCATTACCAAAAATAATAGCTACATTTTTACTTTTTTCCAATTTAAAATTTTGAATTTCAATTGCTTTTTTTGTTAAATCAGTACCTAGTATTAAAAAATTTTCTTTAATTTGCTTTAAAAATTCAGCTAAATTATTTACATTAATAATATTTAATTTAAAAAGCGCTCCTTTTGAACTTCTAATAACTTTTTCATTATAAATATCAACACCTTCAACAATTAAACTATCAAAATTAAATGCTATTGAGTTTCTAATTATGGCACCTAAATTTCCTGGATCTTGAATATTGTCTAAAATAACTATTTTTTTCATTTTACCAAATGAAAAATTTTTCTTTTTGCATAATGCAATATATTTATTATCTTTGCTATGCAAAGAAGATAATTTATTAATAATATTTTGCGAAACATAAATTACTTCAACAAAATTATTTTTATAATTTAAATCACTTGTATAAATTTTTAAAATAAGATTTTCATTAAGAGCTTCATTTATAATTTTTTGTCCCTCAATTAAAAAAGTATTTGTTAAATCTCTATATTTTTTTATTTTCAATTTTGACAATTCAATTATTTTATTATTTTTAATTGAATTAATCATTTTTTAAAATAAAATCCTTGCCTTTTTGGCTTTCGTATAAAGATAGATTTTTAAATTTTAATTGTCTCATAACTTCGTAAGCTAAAAGAAAAACGGAATTAGCTAAATTAATCGATCTAGCTTCTTCTACCATTGGAATTCTTAAGCAATTTTCAATGTTATTTTGCAAAATTTCTTTAGGTATGCCTGTAGATTCAGCTCCAAACATTAAAAATATTTCTTTTTTTTCAAAATCTTCTTTTTTAAAATTTACATCTGAATATGATTTAAACCCATATCTAGTGATATAAAAAATATTTTTATTACCATAAAGTTTCTTAAATTCATCGTAATTTGCATGAATTTCATGTCTAATGTCACTTAATCTTTTTCCTGCTGCTGGTCTTTTTAAATATTTCGGTTCCAAATCAAAAGCAATTGGTTTAATAATATGTAATTTTGCTCCTACAGCAAAACATGTGCGAATTATATTTCCAGTATTTGGTGATATTTCTGGTTGATATAAAACAATATTCAACATTGTATTTTTTAAATATAGTAAAAAAATAAAGTATCAACTTTATTTTTTTTATTTATACTTATCTGGATGTTTTTCTTTCATTAATTTTATAAAATCTTTTTTTGGTAAATTACCATATTTTTGCATTAATTCAACACATTCATTATATTCATTAATCGCTCATTCAGTATTTCCAAAACCTTCGATTGAAGTTATATTTGGTCTTTTTCAATTTTTATAATTAGAAAAGAAAATTTCAATTTCTCTTAATCATCATTTTGGTAAATCTTCTAATTTATTAATATTATCTAAACGATAATCATCTTCATGAACAGCAATTAATTTTGTATCAGTTTCACCATCATCAATCATTTTCATAGCACCAATTATTCTTGCATTAAGCGCTGAACCTGTTAAAAATTCTTCATTAGAATAAACAAGAACATCTAATTCATCACCATCTCAATCTAATGCTTCTCTTAATGATCCATAATTTGCCGGATATCTAAAACCATCTCTTAAAATTCTATCTACAACAATTTGATTTCTTTCACGATCATATTCGTATTTTATATTTGAGTTTTTTGGTATCTCAATATTAACAGTAACTATTTTTTTCATAATATTTATTTTATCATTTAGTTATTAAAAAAATAATTTAAATATTTTAGTAATTAACTTTTTATATAGTGAAAATTATCAAATTTAAAGTTTTTTACTTTAGAGCTTGGATTGTTTTTATTAAAGTCGTTGAAAAATTGAAAATAATTAGCTAAATTTAATTCATCAACAACATAAGTTATGTAAAATATTTCATTATTTTTTTCTCGGTATTTTACATCATAAAATAAATTAACAACGTTATGGTTTGATTGGATTAAGTGAATTGCAACATTTACAAATTCATCAGCTTTTAAATTTAAATTTTCAAGATAAAACTTATAATCAGTAATAAATTGTTTTTCATCTAATATATTAAGTTTTTTTAATTTAACATTTTTCATTTTTTCCTCTTTCGATTTTTGATTTTTATATGTTAATTTTATATTAAAAACGATTTTTTTTAAATTTTTTAAATACATTTTTTTAAAAAAGATATATCAAGTTATTTAATTTTAGATAATTTATTTTTTTTAAAATTAAATTATGAAAAAATATAATAGATTTAAAAATAATATTTTAAAAAATAAAAGAAAATTTTTTGTTTACATTTTATTGTTTTTTTGCTTAATATTTTTTGTTTCGTGTAAAAATTATTCAAAATGACAGGAAGAAAAATTTGTTTTTAATGAAAATAAATTATCTTATAAAGAAGATGTAAAAAATGCTAAAATGTTAGCTCCGTTTATAAAAAAAGAAAATAATTCTAATGTTGTTTATCAAGTATTAGTATATTCTTTTGCTGATGGTAATAATGATGGTATTGGTGATTTTATTGGTTTAAAAGAAAAAATTAATTATTTTGTTGATTTAAAAATAGATCAAATTTATTTATCACCAATTCATCCTTCTAGTTCATATCATGGTTATGATGTAATAAATTATACAGAAGTAGCTAAAGAACTAGGGGGAAAAGAAGCCTTTTTAGATTTTTTAAAAACAGCTCATGAAAATGGAATTAAAGTTTATATGGATATGGTTTTTAATCATACATCTTTTGAACATCCATGATTTCAACAAGCATTAAAAGGTGAAGAAAAATATAAAAATTTTTATCATTTTTATGATAACAAAGTTAATGATTCTAATCAAGATACAAGAGAATTAAGAGATATTTTTATAAATTTAAAAGATAAAAACCCAACTAATCATTTTTATACATCAAAATTTTGAGCTGGTATGCCTGATTTAAATTTAGATAATTCTGAAGTAATTGAAGAATTAAAAGCAATTCAAAAATATTGAACAAAACTAGGGGTAGATGGCTTTAGATATGATGCTTTTGATGAATTTTTCTCTTCTTATGGTGAAAGTCAAAATAATTTTACAACAAGCAAAATATTTTATGAATTAAGAAAAGCTTCAAATGAAGGTTTGAAAGAAACTAATCAAAATGATAAAGAAATATTTATGATGGGTGAATGATGAAAAAATCCATTAGAAGCTAAAAAATATTTTACTTATCAAAATAATAAAGCGCTAGATACAGTATATGATAGCACTCATTGAAAAAATAATTGATTTATTAATAAAAATATTAATGAAATTCAAAATTTTTTAAAAGAATATAAACCAAATGAGTGAGTACCATTTTTATCTAATCATGATAATGATAGATGAATAAATTCTTATAGAACAAATGTCTCAAAATTATTTGTTAATGATTTAGATAAACCATTAACAAATGATGAAAAAGAAGCAATTAAATCTGCTTATTTTGCTTTATTAATCCATCCTGCTAAACCAATAATTTATCATGGAGATGAATTAGGTATGCATGCTAATAAAAAATTTGGTGATCCTGGTTTAAGAGAACCATTTAAATGAAAAAATAGTAAATATAATGTTTCTTTTTCAGAAGCAAAAAGTAATGATAAAATTTTTTTAAATTTTTCTAATGATATTGAAAATGTTGAAAACCAAATTAATAATAAAGATTCGATATATAATACAATTAAATTTTTAAATGAATTTAGAGGTAAAAATCCATTTTTATTTTCAAGTGATAATAAAACTATAAGCAATGCTAACGAATATATTGATAATAAAAACATAGCTGTAACTTTTATTAGAAATGATTTAAAAAATGAAAAAAAATTTTTATTTTTATATACAAATGGAAAAATAAAAAATGATGAATTAATTTTAAAAAAACAATATAAAAATGTTGTTTTTAATTACAAAGTTAAAATTGAAAATAACAAAATTTTTATAAAACATGGTTCTTTATTAATTTTAGAAATTTAAATTTTAAACCTATTATTTTTAAATATAAAAATTTATTTATCAAAAAAAAATCTTGAAATAGTTAATACATTTTTATTTCGAGATTTTTTTTATTTATTAATGGCAATTTATAAACTTGGGGATGTAGCTGAAATAATCAGCGGAAAGGGCATTAATAATAAAAAAAATAATAAGAAACTTAATAATTATGAAAATAAAAAAGGAAAAATAAATTGATTATTAGTTAGAAATTTTAAAGATAATAAAATTGATGGAAATTTTGAAAAATACGATGAATCAATTTTAGAAAATAATTTAATAAAACTAGAAAAAAATGAATTAGTTTATAGCATGTATGCAACTCCAGCTCTTTCAGCTATTAATGAAAATTATGAAAATCTATACATAAATCAATCTTTTTGCAAAATTATTCCCAACAACAAAATATTAGATATAAAATATTTGAATTTTTACTTTCATAAAAATAGAAATAATTTTGTAAAATTAGCTTCTGGTACAACTCAAAAAAATTTGAATACAATAATAATAAAAAATTTTATTATTGATGTACCTTCATTAGAAATTCAAAAATCAATAATAGATATTATCGAAACACATGAAGAATTATTTTTAAAACATAACAAACTTGTTAGAATAAATAATTTAGAAAATACAAAAAAAGATATTCAAAATTTAATAGATATTATAGAGCCGATTGAAAAAATAAAAAATAATTTAATAAAAATTATTGAAAAACAAAACTTATTCAATCTAAAAATAATAAAATTAATAAATCTTTTTTTGTTAAACACAAAAAAATATAAATTAAAAGATATATTTGAAATAAAAAGAGGTAATGTAATAAATGGTAAATATTTAAGATTAAATAGTGGAATTTACCCTGTTATTTCTTCTAATACAAAAAATAATGGAATTTTTGGTTATATAAATTCATATATGTATGATGGGGAATACATTACAATGAATACTGATGGATATGCTGGAACATTTTTTTTACAAAATGGTAAATTTTCTATTACTAATGTTTGCATAATATTAATTCCAAAAATAAAAAATATTTTTTTAATCAAATATATTTTTTATTTATTAAAAAATAAAGAAAAAGATATAAAATCTAAAAATATAGTAGGAACTTCAAGGCCGGCAATTAGAAATTATTCTGTTGAAGAAATTCTTATCGAAATTCCATCTTTAGAAATTCAAAACTTTATCATAGGAATGTCTAATGAAATAAAAAAAATGAATTTTTTGGTAGAAAATCTTGAAGAAAAAATATTAAAATTAATGATTTAAAAATTTAATTTTAAAAAACAATATTTTTAAAAGTGAAACATTTACTTTTGAAAATATTGTTTTTTAGTTTAAAATTTTATTTTTTAACAAATTTTTTATGTTTTTTAATTAATTAGTATTTTTATTAATACAAAAGATAAGTTTTTTATTTTATTTAACAAAATATTTATAAAATAAAACATCTCATAAAAAAAATTAGAATTTAAAAACATTTTTTTCATTTTCAACATTTTAAATGAATTTAAATTAATGCCCTCCATTGTTGTGCCTGTTTTTAATTTCTTTTTTGAATTTATAAAATCTTCACTTAAAAAATAAGCGATCAAATCATCATTTTTTTGATTTTTTTCTTGTAAATTAAAAAAACCAGTAGAAAAAACTTTATCTTTTTCATTTTTTGTTAAAAATATTTTATTTTCACCAAATAATTTAGAAAATATAATTGAATTTTCTAAAGTTGTAAGATTCGCTCTTGACGGTTTTGAGTTTACATCATTAATTTTTAATAGTGATTCTTCTTCCAAAAACAATTCATGAACTATTGATGTTGGAACGTATTTTTTTTGATTATTATATTTCTTATTATTTAAAATGACAATTTTACTCAAGAATATTTCTTCATTTTTACTTTGTTTATAAAGCAATTTTAAAAATTTTTTTATTTTATTAAATAAAACTTTTAATTTATCAATTAATTTGTTTAACGGATCTATAATATCTATTATTGATTTTTGAGTTTCTAATGGTGGGATTTTTAATTTTAAATTTGATAAATTACTTTTAGAAATTCCATTTCTTGTAGAAGCTCCTTCCCCAATTTTTTTAACTAAATTTTCATTTTGTTTTAAATTGAAAAAAAGATATTTTTCTAAAATTAGTTTATTTTTTATTTTCAAATAAAAAGCGTGACTTGTTATAGAAAAAGGTTTTTTTTGATAAAAAATTGTACCTGCATATGCTCCATCCTTTGAAATTGTTATTCCTTTTTGGAACATAAAAGAATTTAAATAACCATATATACCATTTTCTGATGTTTTTGAAGAAATAACTGGATAAATTCCCTTGTTTTTATCGATATAATTTTTAGTTAAATCGCTACTTCCACAAAATAATTCTACCAATTCCCCAAGTTTATAAATTGCCATTA
>NZ_JNJY01000005.1:18813-58008 GCF_000701825.1 Mycoplasma collis ATCC 35278 | reverse complement strand
TAATAGATATTATTGATCCACTAGAAAAAATTAAAAATAATCTAACCAAGATTCTTGAAAAACAAAATTTATTTAATATAAAAATAATGAATTTAATAAATTTTCACTCATTAAATAAAGCAAAATTTAAATTAAAAGATTTAGTTAATATTGAAACAGGAAAAAATATTACCATTAAAAATTTAAATGAAAATTATGGTAAATATCCAGTTTATTCTTCTAAAACACAAAATAATGGAATTTTTGGTTTTTTAAAAACATTTGATTTTGAAGGTAAATATATTTTGATTTCAAGTCATGGAAAATACGCTGGAACCGTAAAATATGTTGATGAAAAATTTTCAGTAACAAATAACTGTTTTGTTTTAAAAAACAAAAATGATATTTTAACTAAAGAAAAATATTTATTTAATGTTCTTTTATTAAAAGATTTAAACAAAATTTCTAAAGGTTCTGCTCAGGGTTTTTTAAGTAAAGAAATTTTAAAAGAAATAGATATATTTTTACCTCCATTAAAATTGCAAAACTTTATATTAGAAATTCCAAAACAAATAAAAAAAATAAAATTTTTAATTGAAAATACAGAACAAAAATTATTAAAATTAATAATTTAATTTATTTCTTTGAGATTTTTTTTTTTTTTTTTACTTAAATAATAATATTTTTTAGTGGGAATATTATGAATTACTCTCCTTGCTTTTTTTGAATGGCTTTTTTGTTAAAAAAAGCTTTTTTATATATAAATTTTGTGTTTTTTTTAGAATTATAAATATAAAATAACTTGAAAAATAGCATTAAAAAAATCTTTTAGTCACTAAAAGATTTTTAATTTTTTAATTTTGTTTATTTGGCGTTTTTAACAGATCTCATAACAGCTTTTATTTGTTTTTCTGATGCTTTTCTCCCCATTTGTAAAAACATAGCTCTAACCATTTTTTCACTAATAGGAGGATTTTCTTTTAATTGTTTTTCAAAATTTCTTTTTGATAATAACAATCCTAAAACTCCGCCTATTAAAAATAAAATAATAGCTACTGCAATTACAATTCCAATTCAACCACCAAGACCAACTCCGCCTGCTGTATGGGTATAAACTGTATTTGTGTTTTCAGTTATTGTACTAGTAAAAAGTTTAATCATATAATCCCTTTCCTTTTAATATATTAAAATTATATATTTAAATATTATATTATTTATTTAATGTTAATAGTTTTATAAAACTTTTAGCATCTAATGAAGCTCCACCAACCAATGCACCATCTATATCATTTTGAGACATTAAATCAGCGATATTTTCACTAGAAACTGAACCACCATATTGGATTATGGCATTTTTGCTTGTGTTTTCTCTTATAAATTGGCACATTTCTTGTGCTAATTTAGAGCTTGCTGTTTTTCCTGTACCAATTGCTCATATTGGTTCATAAGCAATAATAATTTTTGAAAAATCATTAATTCCTTTTAATGATTTTTTAATTTGATTTAATATAACTTCTTTTGTTTGGTTATTTTCATATTGTTCTAATGTTTCTCCAATACATACAATAGGAATTAAGTTATTTTCTAAAGCTAAATGTAATTTTTTATTAATAATCTCATCACTTTCATTAAAATAACTTTTTCTTTCTGAATGACCTAAAATAACATATTTAGTATTTAAATTTTTTAACATACTAGCTGATATTTCGCCAGTATATGCGCCTTTTTCAAATTGCGACATATTTTGAGCTGCAAATTCTATTTTACTCTCATTAAATAAAAATAAATTAACAAAAGGAGCTGCAATAGCAAAATTAACATTTTGAATTTTATCTTTATTTATTTTGTATAATTCATTAAATTCATCAATAAAATTTTTTGTTTCAGTTGATGTTTTATTCATTTTTCAATTTCCAATTATATATTTTGTTTTCATTTTATTTTCTCTTTCTTTGTTCGATATATTTTGTTATTAAAAAAATGGGTATAAAACTAAAAGTCGAAAGAAAAATTAATAATATCCTTATTAAAATTAATATTCTTTCATTTTTTAGAGTTAATGGATAGCTAATTATTATTAAGAAAAAACAAATAGCAATTGTTAAACTATAATTTAAAAAATTTAATTTAAGCACTTTAATTAAAATAAAAAATAGTGCTGAAAAGAAAAAAACTATTAAATAAGCTAATGCTATTAAAAATAGAAAATAATAAGGAATAATTTCTTTTTTATAAATATCAGGTGAAAGAAAAAAATAAATTATTAACGCTGGAATAAAAACCAAAAAAATATGTAAAAATATATTTTTTTTATCCATAAATTTTAATAATAATTTTTTCTTTTTTCTAACATTAATTTAATAAATTTATCAAATTTAATTTCATTAGTTTCGTTTTTTCCATATTCTCTAAAACTTATTATACGATTTTCAAGTTCATTATCACCAATAATGATTTGATATTTAGTTTTAGAAATTTGTGCTTCTCTAATTTTTTTATTAATTCTTTCATCTCTTTTATCAATTTCTACATTGAATTCTAAATTAAATAACTCATTATAAATTTCATTTGCATATTTATAATGTTTATTATTATCAATAGGAATAACTACAAATTGTTTAGGACTTAATCAAAATGGTAGAACTCCTTTTGTTTGTTCTAATAAAATTGATATAAATCTTTCATAAGTCCCGATAAGTCCTCTATGAATTAAAATTGGAATTTCTTTTTCATTATTTTTATTTATAAATGAAATATTAAATCTTTGAGGTAAAAGAAAATCTAATTGTAAAGTTGATAATGTTATTTCATGATTTAAAGCTGTTTTGATTTGAAAATCTATTTTCGGCCCGTAAAATGCAGCTTCACCAACTTTTTCTACATATTTAATTTTTAAATCATCTAAAACTTGTTTTAAATCAGTTTCGGCATTATTTCACATATTTTCATCATCATAAAATTTTTCTTTATTTTCAGGATCACGTTTTGAAAAAGAAACATAATCAATTTGAATTTTAAATAGTTTTAAAATCTCTTTAATCATTGCATAAAGATTTTTAAATTCACTTACAATTTGATTTTTAGTTACAAAAACATGACCTTCGGTTAAATCCATTGCTCTAACTCTTTCAAGTCCTGTTAATGCCCCTGATTTTTCATAACGATATAATCTTGATTGTTCTGAATATCTTAAAGGTAAATCATTATAACTTTTTTTATTTTTATCAAATAAAATTATATGATGAGGACAAGTCATTGGTCTTGCAATTAACTCTTCATTATCCATTTGAATAGTTTTGAACATATCTTCTTTATAATGTTCTAAATGACCTGAAGTTTCATATAATTGCTTTGTTCCAAAATGTGGAGTTAAAACTTCTTGAAAACCATATTTTTTATCTAGTTTTAACACTAAATTTTCAATTGCATTTTTAATTTTCATACCATCAGGAAGTCAAATAGGAAAACCTTGTCCAAAATAATTAGAAAAAGTAAAAATATTTAACTCTTTACCAATTTTTCTATGATCTCTTTCTTTTCTTTCTTTGAGAATTGTTAAAAATTGTTCTAATTCTTCTTTAGTTTCTCAAGCTGTACCATAAATTCTTGTTAGTTGTTCATTTTCAACCTTACCTCTTCAATAAGCACCTGCTAAAGATAATATTTTAAAATGCTTAAGATTTGAAACACTCTCAATATGAGAACCAACACAAAGATCTTCGAATAAAATTTCATTATTCGAAGGGTTGATTAATGAATAAAAAGTAGCTATTTTACCACTTGCTTTTATTTCGTCATAAAGCTCTTTTTTAAAAGGTTTAGTATCAAAATTATAATTTTCTCCAAATGTTTGTTTAACCTTATAACCACCTGATGCTAATTTATGCATCATTTTTTCAATTTTCGCTAAATCTTGATCATTTATTGGATTTTTAAAACTAAAATCATAATAAAAACCTTCGTTTGTTGCAGGGCCAAAACCTAATTTTACATCAGGATATAATTTTACAACAGCACTAGCTAAAAGATGGCTAGCAGTATGGTTTAAATTTTTATTAAATTTCATTATTTTAGACCTATTCCTTTTTTAATAGTTGAAATTGTTTCAAAAGCTATTTTTTGTGCTTTTTTTCTTCCTTGTTCAGCATAAATATCAATCTTTTCTATAAAATAGTGATATTTTTTTTGTAAATCTATTAAAAATTCTTTCACAACATTTCCAACTTCATCTTTAAATTCTTTGTAATTTGCGTTTTTAAATTTTTCTTCAGCTTTTTCAATTGTTATATTTAATAAAGAGCAATATATTGTTAAAAGATTAGACACTCCAGGTTTATCAGTGGAAAAATAAACTTTATTTTCAGAATCAGTTACTGATTTTTGAATTTTTTTATAAGCAATTTCAGGATCATCTAATAAAAAAATCGAACTATTTTTATTAATGTCAGATTTAGACATTTTTTTAGAAGGATCAACTAAAGACATAATTTTAGAACCAATTTCCATATTTACAACTTTTGGAATGTTTAAATTTGCATTATATTTTTTATTCATTCGGTTAGCAATATTTCTAGTCAATTCAACATGTTGGGTTTGATCTTGACCAACTGGAATAAATTTTGGATTGTAAAGCAAAATATCAGCTGACATAAGTGTGGGGTAAATCAACAATCCAGTAGGAATTAAATTAGTTTTATTATCATTTTTAATATTTTGCGATTTTTCTTTAAATTGTGTCATTCTATTAAGTTCGCCTAAAGTTGTATTAACTAAACAATATCAATTCATTTCACTATGTTCTATTACATCAGATTGATAAAAAACAATTGCTTTTTCAGGATCGATTCCAGAAGCTAAATAAAGTGCAAAAATATCTTTTTTATTTTTAAGTAATTCTTCTTTTTTAATTGGTAAAGTTAATGCATGTAAATCGGCGACAAAAATAATTAATTGATAATTTTCTTGAAAATTTAAAGCATTTTTTATAGCGCCTATATAATTACCAATTGTTAGCTGTCCAGTAGCCGTTATACCTGTTAATATTCTATCTTTTATAACCATATTTTTTCCATTAAAGAGTTAATATTTTTTTTAATATTAAATATTATAAACACTTTAATTAAAATTAATAATTAAAAAATTTGTTAAAATTTAAATAATTTATTAAAATATGTTTTTATTTACTGCTTTAAATTGTTTGAGGAGAAATATGAATTTTGACAATTTTGAAAAAAAAATTTTAGATAAAATTTCAATGATAGCTGGTATTTATGGATTTAGCCATCTTAATGCTGATGAATTTTCAGTTTATTCAGGACCATTAGAAAAAAAATTATGATATAACGCAATAAATAAAATTCAACAAAATAATGAAGTTATTATTAATTTAGCAATTATTATTTTACAAACCGTTAATGCTAAAACTATTGTAAAAGAAATTGCGACTGTTGTAAAATATTATGCAAAAAAAAATAATTTTAAAATTTCGGTTTTAAATATTCATATCAAAGGAGTTAATTAAAATGAAAAAACTTAAAATTTTAACAGCTGATATTTTTGCTCAAATGCTTATTTCAGGTTCAAATAATTTGCAAAATAACAAAGAAAAAATCAATGCTTTAAATGTTTTTCCTGTTCCTGATGGTGATACTGGTACAAATATGGCATCTACCGTTAGTTCAGCATCACAAAATTTAATAAATAAAAATTTTGATGATTTAGGAGAAGTTTCTAATTTAATCTCTAAAAGTATGTTAATTGGAGCAAGAGGAAATTCTGGTGTAATTTTATCACAAATTTTTAGGGGATTTTCTGAATATTTTAAAAATAAAAAAAATGCTAATAATTTCCAAGTTGTTGAAGCTTTTTCAAATGCAACAAAAAAGGCATACGAAGCTGTTTTACAACCTGTTGAAGGAACAATTTTAACAATTATCAGAGAAACCACAGAAGAATTAGAGAAAACTGTTACTCCTAATACTGATATTGAAAGTTTATTTAAAATCGCAATTGAAGCAGCTAAAAAAAGTTGTAATAATACTCCTAATTTATTACCGATTTTAAAAGAAGTAAATGTAACTGATTCTGGTGGGGAAGGGTTTTATTTAATTCTTGAAGGAATGTATAAATATTTAATTAATCAGCCTGTAGAAATTTCGCAAGTTGCTGAAAATGTTGAAAATTTTGTTAGCGATAATGAAGTTTATGATGGAGAATTTGGTTATTGCACAGAAGTTATCATTCAGTTAAATAAACCTAAAAAATTTAATAAGCAAACACTTATAAATAAAATTGAAAACTTATCATCTTCATTAGTTGTTGTTCAAGATGAAGATATTGTAAAAGTGCACTGCCACGCTTTAAAACCTGGTAAAATTTTAAATAATTTACAATCATTTGGTGAATTTAATAAAATCAAAATTGATAATATGGTTGAACAAGCTAATAATTCAAAAATTATTTCTCAAAATCAACAAGTAAATAAAAAATTAAAAAACGCTGTTATTTCTTGTAATACTGGACAAGGAATTATTAATGTAATGAAAGAATATGGTGCTCATTTTATTATTGAAGGAGGCCAAACTAATAATCCTTCAATTAAAAACATATTAGATGCAATTGAACAAGTTGATTCAAAAAACATTTTTTTATTACCTAATAATTCAAATATTATTTTAAGTGCGCAGCAAGCTGTGCAAACTGTTACAAACAAAAATGTTATTATTATTCCAAGCAAAACACCAATCCAAGGAATTAATGCCATTTTAAATTTCAGTGAAGAAATAAGTTGAAAAGAAAATAAAGAATTAATGGAAGATGCTATTAAATCAATTAATACAATCGAAATAACTCAAGCTAATCGTGACGTTAAAATTGATGGTATAAAAGTAAAAAATAACAATTTTATCGGAATATTAAACAATAAAATTGTAACTTCTGTTTCTAATTATGTTGAAGCAGCTATTAATTCTATTGAAATTTTAATGAATGAAAATAGTAATTTTTCCTTTGATTTGATTACAATTTATTATGGAATAGATGCAACTAAAAGTGATGCTAAAGAAATTGCTGATTATGTTGAAGAAAATTACGATATTGAAGTTGAAATTAAAAATGGCGAGCAAAAAACTTATCACTTTTTAATAGGAGTTGAATAATGAAAAAAATTGCTTTTGATTTAATGCAAAACGATAATGGATTGCAACATGGAATAAATGCTGCACTTGATTTTGTGAAAAATAATAGTGACTATAATGTAATCTTGGTTGGTGATAAAAATGAAATTGATAAATTTTTAATTAAAGATCACCCAAATATTGAAATTTATGATGTTAAAGATGTTGTTCCTAAAACTAATGTTAATTTAAGAGAAATTTTAAGGAAAAAAACTTCAATGTCACAAGCTATTGAACTTTTAGCTAATAATAAAGTAGATGCAGTGTTATCTTCTGGAGATTCAGGAGCTTATTTAACACTTGCGACTATGAAATTAAAAAGATTACAAAATGTTTTAAGACCTGCTTTTATGCCGATGATTCCTAAAATGAATAATAATGAATTTTTTCTTTTATTAGATGCAGGAGCTAATTTAGAGACAAAAGCAGAATATTTAGAACAATGAGCTATTATTGCCACAATTTTTAGTCAAAATCTTTTTAACAAAAAACAACCTATTTGTAGATTAATTAATATTGGAACAGAAAAAGATAAAGGTTTTGAATTTCATCAAAAAGCAAATGTTTTACTAGAAAATAATAATATAGTAAATTATCAAGGTTTTATCGAAACTAGAAATATATTTAGCCTAGATACCGATATTGTTTTAGCTGATGGATATAGTGGAAATTTAACTCTAAAAGCACTTGAAGGAACTGTTTTAAATTTATCTAAATTAATAAAAACTAAAATAACCCAAACATTTTGAAGAAAAATTTTTGCTCTAGGTTTAAAAAAAGCTTTTACTGAAATTAAAGAAAAATTTGATTATCGTAATGTAGGAGCAGCTTGAGTGATAGGGATAAATGGAATCGTTATTAAAGCTCATGGCTCATCCGATTTTAAAGCTTACAAAGGAGCTTTTAATCAAATTAAAATTGCAATTGAAAGTAAAATTTTAGATAAATTAAAAACTGAAATGGTTAAATTAGATGAACAGCAAAATTAATGAATTATTAAAAAAAATTAACATTATTCCAAATAAAATTGAACTTTATATCCAAGCTTTTACTCATAAAACATATAGCAATGAAAATAAAAACACTCCTCATTATGAAATATTAGAATTTTTAGGAGATGCTTTAATTAATTTTAAAACAAGTTTATTAATTTATAATTCATCACCTTTAATAAATGAAGGTGATGCAACTATTCAAAGATCGAAAATTGTAAATACAAATGCACTTGCAAAAATTGCACATAATTTAAAATTAAATAGTTATTTAAAAATTTCGAAAGGATCATTAGAGATTTTAGATAATCCAAAAGTAAATGCTGATTTATTTGAAGCTTTATGTGGCGCTATTTTTTTAGATCAAGGTGAAGAAAAATTAGAATTTTTTTTAAAAGAAACACTTTATAAATTATTTGAAAATAACAAGCAAATTGTTAAAGATCCAAAATCGCTACTTCAAGAATATTTTCAAGGTTCTACCAAAAAAACAGCAACATATAAAACAATTTGAAATGAAACTAATTTTGAATCTAAAGTAATTTTTGAAGAACAAATTTATGGAAGAGGCAGTGGTAAAAGTAAAAAAGAAGCTGAAACAAATGCTGCTATTAATGCACTAGAGAGGTTAAAATATGAAGTTAATTAAAGTCGAAGCACAAGGTTTTAAATCATTTGCTGATCGAGTAGTTTTAAATTTTACAGGTGGGGTTGTTGGAATTATTGGGCCTAATGGTTCAGGGAAATCAAATATTAATGATGCTATTAAATGGGTTTTAGGTGAACAATCTTCCAAAGCTTTACGTGGTGATAAAATGGAAGATGTTATTTTTGCTGGTTCTAAAACAGTAAGAGAACTTAATAAAGCTGAAGTTATATTAACTTTTGATAATAGAGATAAAGCTGTTTCAATTCCGCATGATTTTTTTACTATTTCTAGAGTTTTACACCGTGGCAAAGCTGGGAATGAATATTATATTAACGGCGAATTAGCTAGATATCGTGATATTAAAGAAATTGCAATGGAATCTGGAATTTCCAAATCTTCATTAGCTATCATTTCGCAAGGAACTATTAGTGATATAGCGGAAGCTTCACCGGAACATAGAAGAGCTATTATTGAAGAAGCAGCTGGAACTTCTATATATAAAACGAGAAAAAATGAAGCTTTAAAAAAATTAGAATCTACTGATGAAGCACTTGATAAAATTAGACTTATTATTAATGAAATTGAAAAAAGATTATCATCATTAGAAAAACAAGCAACAAAAGCTAAATTATTTATTGAAAAAAATGATGCTTTAAAATCAATTGAGGTTGGTCTTTTAGCTGAAGATTTAATTTTTTATAATGCTAAAATTAAACAATTAGTTGAAGATCTAGAAAAAGCCAAAGAAATAAAACAAGAACTTGAACTAGAAAGAGAATTAATTAATTCTAATTTTAAACAAACTAGCGATAGTAAATTAACACTTGAATTAGAAACTGAAAAATTAGAAACAAAACTAAGACAAATTACAAATGAATTACACAGTTTAGAAATAAGACAAACTAAAATTAATCAAAGAAGACAAGATATTATAGATGGCCTTATTGAAACAACTCCGCAAGAACAAGCGCAAAATATTCAAAGTGAAATAAATCAAAGTAATATTAAAATAAAAGAATATCGTTTTTATGAACAAAAAATTGAAAATGATATTGAAGGTTTTAGTTCTAAAATCAAAGAAATAGAATTTAATTTAATTAATGCAAATAATGAAAAACAAAAAATTTTCACTATTTTAGAATCATCTAAAGCGAAATTAAAAATTTTGCAAGATTATAAAAATAATAAAAGCAATTTATTTAAAGGAACAAAAGTAATTCTAGAACATGCATCATTATTTAAAGGGCTAAAAGGTGCGGTAGTTGATTTAATTAAAACCGATCCTGAATTTGCAACTGCAATTGAAACTATTTTAGCTAATGCTTTGCAACATATAGTTGTTGATAATTCTGAAACTGCTGTTAATGCTATTAATTTTTTGAAGCAAAATAAAGCTGGATGAGCTACATTTATTCCTCTTTCTTCTATTAGTTCTAAAGAAATTAGAAGCGATCATTTAATGGCGCTAAAAACCCAAAAAGGCTTTATTGCAATGGCTAATGAATTAGTTAATACTAAAAATGAATTTGAAAAACTTAAACAATATTTATTAGGTAATGTAATTGTTGCTAGAACAATCGAAGATGCTAATAGATTATCAAAATTGGTACAACTAAAATATATGGTTGTTTCACTTGATGGTGATGTTATTAGAGCTGGAGGAGTTTTATCAGGTGGATCAAAAAATGATAAGCAAAATAATTTATTGAAATTAGATTATGAAATTAATGAATTAGAAGCTAAAATCCCTTTATTAACTGAACAAAAAAAGACTTTAGAGTTAAAAGAACAAACAATTTTACAACAAAAAAATATGCTTTTATCTTCAATTAATGAATTTAATGATAGCCTTAAAGAAACTAGAAATAAAAGAGCTATTTTAATGGATAAAGTTGAAGAGCTAAAACTCAAATTTTCATTTATAAATACAAGTGAATTAGAAATGAATCAAATTGATGAATTAAGCGAACAAATAGTTAAATTAGAAATAGTTAAAAACCAATTAGAACTTGATGTTAAAGTTAAAAAATCAAGAATTCATGATTTAAATTTAAAAATTCAACCTAACTTAGATAAAAAAAATGAGCTTGAAAATAGCATTTATAAAATAAATAATGAAATTTTCAAAAATGAAACTAATTTAGAAAAAACTAATTATTTAATTAACCAAAATCAAAAAAGATTAACTGAACATTATCAAATGACACTTGAAAATGCTCAAGAATCATATAAATTAGAATCTGATATTGATGATGCTAGAAAAATGGTAGAAGAGCTTAAAAAAGATATTAAAGCTTTAGGAAATGTAAATTTAGATTCAATTAAAGAATTTGAAGAACAACAAGAAAGATATAATTCATTAAAATCAAATGAAGAAGAATTATCAAATGCTAAAAACATTATTTTAGAAGCGATCGCTGAATTAGATAAAATTATTATTAATAAAATTCAAGAAACAGTTGAAGTTGTAAATAAAGAATTTAAAAATGTATTTATGTCAATGTTTGGTGGTGGAAATGCAAGAGTACAATTTTCCGATCCAGAAAATATTTTAGAAACTGGTATTGAAATTTTTGCCCAACCACCAGGAAAAACAATTAAAAACTTAAAATTATTTTCTGGAGGAGAAAAAGCAATTATTGCTATTTCACTTTTATTTGCAATTATTAAAGCTAAACCAATTCCACTATGTATATTAGATGAAGTTGAAGCTGCTCTTGATGAAGCTAATGTTATTCGTTATGCAGAATTTTTACAATCTCTTAAAGACAAAACACAATTCATAGTAATAACTCATCGTCATGGAACTATGACAAAAGTGGATCATTTATTTGGGGCTACAATGCAAAAAAGAGGTGTTACTTCCTTTTTTAGCGTAGAGATATCTAAAGCCAAAGAACTATTAAAAGATCAATTAAATTAAAATAAAAAAACTATAGTGAATACTATTATTAAAACTAGTAATATCACTATAGTTTTTTTATATCTTTTTTTAAAAATATTTTTTATATACATAAATTTTTATTTTGCAACTTTACACTATTTTTAATATTTTGATTATTAAAAAAATAAAGAACCTGAAAAAAAATATTTTTTTTGTGTTTTTTTATTTGTTTTTAGCTATTACTTGCTTTTTTTTGTCTGCTCCTAAAAGAGGCATTTCTAATTTTTTTTAAAAAAAAATAATTAGTGATCTTGTTATAAAATGAAAGGAGAAGTTTAAAAATTAAATTTCTTTTATTTAATTTAAAAAATGATATTTAATTTTATATTAACTAAAATATATGTATAACAAAAAATATTTTATATTACTTATTTTACCTACTATTATCATATTTTTAATTGTTTTAATTGTACTTATTATTTTAGGGATTTTATTTTCTTTTACTGATTGAAATCAAAATCAATTAATGTTTGAAGGAAAATGAATTGGCCTAGATAATTATCGTGTTGCTTTTAGTGATAAAAGATTTATTGATTCTATTTGATATACAGTTGCATTTAGTTTTTTATCATTAATTTTAGTAAATGTTATAGGTTTTACATTCGCCTATATTTTAAATAAAAAAATATTTGCTCGTAATTTATTTAGAGGAATATTTTTCGTCCCCAACATGATTGGCGGTCTTGTTTTAGGCTATTTATGACAATTAATTTTTGATCGTGCTATTTTTAGTATTTTTGGTAGCTCACCAATCAGTTCGTCAGCAAATAGATGACAAGTGCTTTTTGCTATGTCTATTATTTTCACTTGACAAATAGCGGGCTATGTAATGATTATTTATTTAGCTGCATTACAAAATATTAATAAAAGCTTATTAGAGGTTTCAAAAATTGAGAGTTAAGCACAATAAAAAGATTTTTTATGGTTATATTCCCATCTATCATTCCTGCAATTACTATTGCATTATTTTTAGTATTTAATTGTTCATTTAAAACTTTTAATATTGATTTTACACTTTTAGATGAAAGAGATGGAACTACTTTAGCTTCTTTTGATATTTATGCAAGCGCTTTTCAATCATCTTATGGACAATCATCTGCAGTAGCGCAAGCAAAAAGTTTTATTTCTTAATTTTAGTTGCATTTATTTCCGTAACTCAAGTTTTCTTCATTATGAAATGCGTTAACAAAAATGTCTTCAAGTTTTTTAGAATTTTTAACTTCATCATGTCAAATAAAATCTTTTTTTTCTAATGTAGAGATCATTATAACTCTTTCTCGATTTTGACTTGATCCATAATGTTGAGAATTTAAAACTTTATATGATGAATTATAACCTAAAGAATTTAAAAAAATTATTCATTCATTAAATTCATGTGAAATTTTTTTTTGCAATAAACTTTTAACATTTTCCATTACCAAAACTTTCGGCAAGTTATGAATATTATGTTCTAAAATTCTTTTTATTTCTCAAAGAAGACTACTTCTTGTATTTGATTTTAGACCTTTTTGTTTTCCTTGTTGTGATAAATTTTGACATGGAAATGAATATGTAAAAATATCAATATCATTTGGTAAATCTGTTACATTTTTAATATTGCAAAATCGTCTCTCTCTCTCTCTCTCTCTTCTCTTTGTCTTATATTTTTTATTTTCATCTTTTTCATATTATCTTTTTTATTTGTATTATTATTTTTATAATAAAAATTTTTTAAATAAGGAAAAATATTCCTTAATTTATCTTCTTTAATTCTTGCAAAATAATTTTTTGAAACTTCATTTTTTGAATCGATACTGAAATTAAAATTATTTAATATTTCAATCATTTTATTTCTAGTAAATTCTAATTCTGGATCATGAACTTTATTATGAATTATTTCATAAGAAATTATTGCATCAACATATCACTCAATAAAACCAGTAGATATAATGTTTATATTTAGTTTTGAAGAAATATTTTTAAGAGCCTGATATTGTGAACCAATACTAGAAAAAGCCTCAAAAATTTTAATATTTTTTTTATTTTTATTCATAAGTAAAAAAATTATAGCGCGATATATTTTTTTATGAAAAAAACAAATTCTTTATTTATAATTACTTTATTTTTCAAAAAATAAAAGTTTTATTTTGAATATAAAAAAATCCAATTTGTTTAAAAAATTATCAAATTTTAAGCAAAAATAAGCTAATTATAACTTTTTGCTATATATATATATATATATGAGCTTATAATTGAAATTTATATTATGACAAATTTTGAAAAATTAAATACTTTTTTTAATAAGGATATATTTATCATCGAAATCATTTCGAGTTTATTTTTGTCATATTTTATTTTCGTTGGGAAATACCTTATTACAAAAAAGAAAAAAAATAATTTATTTTTTGCTTTATGATGTGCTGTATCAACATTTATCGCTTTAATTATTACATGATCAATTCAAACATTTATAATGAAAGTGCAAAGTCATGTTTATTTAAACTTTATTAATGTTTTAATTCAAAGTATTTTTCAAGGAGTTAAAAAAAATTTTAGTGGCTTTTTCTTACTAAAAGGATTGCCTTATATTTTATCAGCTCAAATTATTGGTACATTTTTAGGTATTATATTTGTTTATTTTACTGTTTATGGGTTTGAAAAATACACATACAAAAATAATTTAAGTTTAATTCAATATTCAACAAGAAAAATTAATGATTTAAATATTGTTTACTGAAAAGATCTTTTCAAATATAAAGAAATTAAAAATTCTAAATTTTTTATAAAAGAATTAATATTTTTAATAATTTTTATAATCTCAGTTTTTTTTATAAATTATATTAACGATGTTAAATTTGAAATAAACGTTGTTTGAAAAACTATTTTTATGTTTGTAATTTTGACATTTATATTAATTTTTGCCTCTGAATTTGATTTTTTTATGTTTAGCGTTTGACTATCTCTTGCATTTTTGATAAATGGAGCATTCACAAGAAAGGTAACTAAAAATGAAATTATAAATTTTTTTATTTCATTTATTTTAACAATTATTATAACAATAATTGTTAGTTTATCTTTACTTTTGTTTGCTAATAAAGCAAAAATAAATTTTTCATTAGCTTAGGAGATATTATTATGAAAAAATGAAAAATAAATAAAAAAATAAAATTAATTTTAGCAACAACAATCCCTTTTATCGCCTTTTCAACTGTAATTTCATGTCAAGAAGTTGCTACACCTTCTAACCCACCTAGAAAAGAAGAGCCTAAAAATATTGAAAATAATGAATATATAAATCAGTATTTAATAACTCATTTTGATGAAAAAATAAAAGATTATAAATTAACTCCTTCATATCAATTATGAAAATTTTTTGATTCGAAAATAAATGAAAAAATAAAATTAGAATCAAAAGCAGATGTAAGTAAAATTTTTATTAATGATTTTATTCAAAATCTTACCGCTGAACAAAATTTATTTTTAAATGATAGGCTAGTAGATAAAAATGATAGTCAAATTGATTGAAAAAATGTTAATTATGAAATAGATTTTGCAAATGTTACAATTGATTCTTACGATGAACAAAAATTAGTTGTTCCTGTTAAATTTATTTTTAATTCTATTAATAACAAAAAAAGAATAAAAATAGTTAATTATTATTTAGAAGGTTTTAAAATTGATGAAGAACATCAAAATTTAAAAACAAAATTAGATGAATACGTTAAAAATTTAAATGTTTATTCTGAAAATCAAACAATTAAAAAATTTGATATTAATAAAGATGTAAGTATTTTTGAATTTTTAGAAAATTTTAAAAAGTATAAACATTATTTAAAACAATTTAAAAATGATTTATTAGATTTTGTAGAATTTGATAAAAATACTTTAAATGAAAATAAAAAAATTGAAGATGAAATTGAATTTAACACTTTTTTATCTGATGTTAAATTAAATTTTGAAAAAACAAATTCATTAAGTTTAATTTATCGTTTTACTGCTGAGAAAAATAGAAAAATAGTTGGTAAAAATCTTGAATTTAAAGTCGAAGGATTTAAAGCCTTAAATGAAAATGAAATTAAAAAATATTTAAATCAAATTGTATCTTTAGATATTGAAAGTCATTTATCAAAATATCACATTGATTATGATAAATTTAATGTAAATGATTTAAATCATTTTAAAGCAATTAGTAAAAATTCAAAAATAAATTTTGATGTAATCAAAATTGAAAAAGATGAAAATAATCCTAAATCATTTAAAATTACTCTAAAATCCGAATCTGAAATAAATTCATTAAACAATATAACCTTTACAAAAAATTGAGGAATTCCAAAAAAAGGTTACTTATTTAAAGATGAACAAGAAAATTGACAAGATTCAACAAATAATTACAATTTAAAATTAGTAGAATTAACTCAAGAAAATTTAACTCAAATTGAAAATACTTTAGCTGAAAGAACAGATGCTAAGATATTATCTGGTGGATTTTTAGATAATAGAGGAATTTATTTAAATCCAAATTCAGGTATCCAAGTTCATTTAGGTGAAGATGTAATGGTTCCTGCTAATACATTATTACATGCTCCTTTCAAAGGGAAAATAGTGGGAGGTGTTTATCTTCCTTCTCAAACATTTGGGCAAGGTATAGGAGCTGCGCTTTTTTATGAAGTAGATCGTGAAAATCTAGATATTGATCAAGAAATTTTAGATAATGAGCTTTTTGGAATTGAAAAATTTTATTTTAAATTTATTCATTTAGATTTTAATTACTTTAAACAAATTGGCGAAGTTATTACTTTAGATAGAAATGGAAAACAAATTCATGTATTAAAAGCTAGCTTCAAAGATCCAATTGAAGTAGAAAAGGGTGATGTAATTGGAAGAGTAGCTGACAAAACTATTAATGGGGGATGAGTTCCTCATGTAGATGTAGTTGTCTGAAACGGAACTAAAGGATTAAGTAATAACTACGAAAGAAATGAAGAACAAAAAATTCTTGATAGTATTGTTTTTGATAAAAATAATAAAGAGATAAAAATTTCCGCTTCTGTAATTAGTGATAAAAGAATTGAAACTGCAAATAATAACATTAATAAAAATGAAAACCCTAATTTACCAACAATATCTGTTCACCTCAAATCCGGAATTAAAAATGTTAAAAAAACTGATTCAACAACTAAAATTGCTACAAATGAAGATTTAAATCCTGATGAATTAGATGAAAAAATAAAAAAACTTCCATATGTAAATATAACACAACAAAATAAAATTTTTGATCGTAAAAATCCAGTAAAAGGCATTGATAAAAGATTTAATGTGTTAGATCCTAATTTATTTTTCCAATTTGTAAATAAAGAATCATTGGTTATACAATTAGAAGATTTTTTTGAAAAAGCTAAAAATTAAATAAATGTTTATAATTAATTAAATAATTATTTTTTTTGTTTTAAAAATAAAAATAAATTTTAAAAAATATCAAAAAAAATAATTATTTTTTTTATTTTTATTTACTTTTAAATTAAAAAAATTACTAAAAATAGGTAAAATTTAATTTTTGTTTATTTAAACATTAATTAAATAAATAAAAATACATTTATTATTAAAAAATAAATAATATATAATATAAATGAAAATTTAATTAATGTTATTTTTAAATAAAAATAATATTAGTTTTTTTCAAATAAAAAAAATTAGAAAGGAGAAAAATGACTTTATTTAAGAAAAAAGCTAACAATGTTTCAGTTAATAATAAAAATAGTTCAAGCGGAAAATGAAAATTAATTTTTTCTAAAATTTCTGGAGCATTTTTATTACCAATTTCAATAATGGCTATTGCTGGTTTATTACTTGGAGTTGGAGCTACTATTGAAAAAAATAGTGAAACAGAAGCAGGTAAAATTTTTGGTGAATTTATTAAAGCATTAGGTGAACCTGTTTTTGCTGCTTTACCATTATTATTTACTGCAGCATTTGTTATCGCTTTTACTAATGAAGCTGGTGTCGGTGTTTTCGCCGCGATAGTCGGATATTTAACATTTTTAGCTATTCAAACACCATTCTTTACAAGTGTTTATGAATATAGAACTATTAGCGCTGCTAAAGCATTTGAATTATCACCTGATAAATGAGAATTTGCTACAGACATTAATGGCGTTGACTCGTATTATCTATTAAATTTCGACGAAAATGGTAAATTAGTTGAAAATCAAAAATACATTAAAGATTTTCTTGGTTATGAAATTTTAAGTATTCCTCATACATTTGGTAGAGGATTAGAAGCTTCAAAACAAATCATTAGTAGTTCATTAGGAATCAAATCAATGCAAACTTCTGTATTTGGTTCAATTATTGTTGGTATTGTTGTTTCATATATTTACAATAAATTCCATAAAATTCAACTACCTACAGTAATTTCATTCTTCGGTGGAAAAAGATTTGTTTCAATAATAACTATTATTGCTATGATTCCTTTAGCATTTGTATTTTTACTATTTTGACCATGAGTAGGTTCTGCGCTTAATTGAATGGGAAGCCAAATTAATAAAGCACCATTTGGAATTGAATCATTTATTTTTGGTTTCATTGAAAGAAGTTTAATTCCATTTGGATTGCACCATGCGTTTTATGCACCATTATGATATACATCAGTTGGAGGTGATATTACTTCATCATTAACTGAATATCATCAAAGTGTTTTAAGCAAAGGATTAACTGCTGAACAAATTAATACTGCACTTGCTAGTTTTAAAAATAATGAAAATGTAATGACATATACTGACTTATTGAATTATGTGTCAGAAAAAAGAGATTCTTTCCAAGGTGATAGTAAAATTTCTGCAGCTAGTTTAGGAATAAAAGCTAATGAAATTGCTTACTTAAGTTTTGGGGAAAATAACGCTTATGAAGCTACAACACTTCCTTTATTTACTTTCTATGAAAAAGTACTTTCAGTTAAAATTGGAAGATTCTTACAAGGGAAATATCCATTTATGCAATTTGGACTTCCTGCAGCTGGATTAGCTATGATTTTAGCTGCTCCAAAAGAAAATCGTAAATTCGCTGCCGGAATTATCTTCCCAGTATCAGTAACAACATTTATAACAGGGGTTACAGAACCTATTGAATTTACATTCTTATTCTTATCTCCATTTTTATTTTGAGGAATTCATGCCTTTTTCTGTGCATTAGCATTTATGTTAATGAATGTATTAGGCGCACATATAGGGCAAGTATTTTCAGGAGGATTCTTAGATTTAATTATCTATGGAGCTATTCCTTACTTAAAAGGAACTAATTTCTGATGATGAGCTGTTGTGGGTGTATTTTACGCTCCTATTTATTTTGTTATTTTCTACTTCTGAATTAAGAAATTTAATCTTGCAACTCCAGGTAGAGGAGCAACTAAATTATTTACAAAAGCAGATTATAATGCAAGAAAAGAAGAAGAAAACACAACTCAACTAGGTTTATTACCAACAAGAGAAAAAGAAATTGTTTTAGGATTTGGTGGTTGAGACAATATTACAGCATATAACAATTGTGCATCTAGATTAAGATATGATATTGTTGATAAATCAAAAGTTGATGTAGAAAGAATTAAAGCAGCTGGGGCAACTGGTGTTATGTTTGTTGGAGATAAACATGCGCAAGCTATTTTCGGTCCTAAAGCCGAACAAATTAATGCTTTAATTATTGCTCATAAAAACGAAGATCTTGGACAAGAATTACAACAAATAACAAAAACTAGAGTTATTTTTGCTAAAGATTATTGTACACACTTTAAAAAAGAAGATTATCAAAATCAATTAAACGATACTTCTCATCATGTAATTTCTAATGATGAAGTTTCATCAAAAAATACAATGGAATTTGAAAGTGATTTACCAGTGGTAGAAAATTTAGAACAAATCCCACTAGAAGATACACAAGAAATTAACGTTGTAGATTTAGAAAATGATGATTATAAAAATGATATTGATGAAACAACTTCTTTAGAAACAAACGATATGGTTGATTTTAGTGATTTAACTTTTGATGCTGAAGAAGAAGTTGAAGAAGAAGTTGAAGAAGAACAAGAAGACGGAACTATCAAAACAGTAGTTAAAAAAAGAAGAAGATATTATTCAAAAATTAAAAATCCTACATATGGAATTGTAAAAGAACTTTCATCATTAGAAGATGGTGTATTTTCTGAAAAAATGGTTGGTAATGGTGTAATTATTTACATCCCAAGAAATGTAAAAAAAGCTAAAATTTATGCGCCATTTGATTCTATTGTAAGTGCTGCTTTTGAAGATACAAAACACGCTTATGTTCTTACTTCTAAAAACGGAGTTAGCGTTTTAATCCATATTGGTGTTGATACAATCGAATTAAAAGGTGAAGGATTTACCTCTTTTGTTAAACAAGGAGATAAAATTAAAACTGGTGATTTAATTGCTGAAGTTGATATGGTTTATATTAGAGAAAATGCAAAAAGACCTGAAATTGTTTATGTTGTACCACAAGAATCAAAGAAAACAGAAATTTATGATATTAATTATGGAAGATTAAAAGCAGGTAAAGTTGCTTTTAAAGTAAAATAATTATTTTAAATTTTAGAACTAACTAATTTTATTAGTTAGTTTTTTTAATAAAAAAAATTAAAAAAAATGTTATAATTTTTTAACTTTATTTAGTTAAAAATATAATAAAAAAGGAGAAAATATGGCTAGAGAAGGAATAACTTTAAGATGTGATCAATGCAAAATGGAAAATTACATTTCTAAAAAAAATAAAAAAACTCAAGTTGAAAAAATTGAATTATCAAAATATTGCAAAAAATGTCAAAAACATCAAAATCACAAAGAGAAAAAATAATTTTATTTTTTAATAAAAAAATATGAATGATAAATATTTAAAAAAATATTTTGCAACTAAAAATATAGATTCAATTATTTCTTTCGCTCCTCAAACAAGACTATGACTTACAACAGTTCACTCTTCTGACGGTATTGTAGTGATTGAAAAAAATAAAAATTATCTTTTTGTTGATTCAAGATATATTGAATATGCAACTAAAAAAGTAAAAAATGCTGAATTAATTTTATTAAATAAAAAAAATTTAAATGATTTTTTTGCTTCTAAAAATTATCAAAATATCGGCGTTGAAAGTGATTATTTAACATTAGAGCAGCTTGATAATATTAAAAATTATTTTCCTAACGCAAATTTTGTTAATATTTCAGGGCAAAAATTAAGAATTTTAAAAACTGATGAAGAAATTGTAAAATTGCAAAAAGCTATCGATATTTCACTTGAAGCTTTAGATAAATTATTGCCAACATTAGAAGAAGGGCAGAGCGAAAGAGAAATTGATCATAAATTAAATTATTTTATGAAACAATTAGGTGCGCAAAAAGAATGTTTTGATTCTATTATAGCAAGTGGTCCGAATTCATCAAAACCACACCATCGTTCAGGTGATAGAAAAATTAAAAAAGGTGAATTACTAACTATTGATTTTGGTGCTATTTATGAAGGTTATGGTGCTGATATTACTAGAACTTTTATTTTCGGTGAAAAAGCAAATGATCCTAAGTACCAAGAAATTCTTGATATTGTTAAACAAGCAGCAGCTTTAGGTAGAAAACATGTTAAACCTGGAGTTTCCACATCTGAAATCGATAAAATTTGTCGTGATTATATTACTGAAAAAGGTTATGGACAATATTTCGTTCATTCAACAGGACATGGTTTAGGAATTGATGTTCATGAAATGCCAACTGTAAGTTCTGGAACAAATGGAACTATTTTAGAACCTGGGATGGTTATAACTGTTGAGCCTGGAATTTACATTGAAAATTTTGGTGGCGCTAGAATAGAAGATGATGTTTTAGTAACTGAAAATGGTTGTGTAGTTTTAAGTAGAAAGATTAAATAAAAAAATATATTCCACTTTAAAAGGTGGATTTTTTTCTTCTTTTTAATTTATTTTTTATTAAATTTAATTTACTTTAATAAAAAAATATCTATTAATTTTGATAAAAAAAATATAATTTTTAATTTTAAAATTTAGTTTGATATATTAAGAATATATTTTTTTATTGATTTTTTTGATTATTTATTACATTATAATTTTTTTAAATTATTTTTAAAAAATTAAATATTAAATAAAAGGAAAAAAATGAAAAAATCAAAAAAATCTTTAATGCTTTTAACCTCTTTTTCTCTCTCTATTTTACCAGTTAGTTTAGCAATTACATCATGTTCAAATACAACTTCTCAAAACGATATAAATAATTTAAAAAATAAATATCAACAATTAACAGCTAAATTAATTAAATATAATGAGCAAATAAAACAAAATTATCAAAACTTAGAAAATGAAAAAAATAATTTAAAAAATAAATCTGAAAAAATTCAAATAAACATAGAATTAAAAAATGAAATTAACAGTTTATTTCCTAGTTTAGAAGAACTAATTGAAAAATTAAAAATGAAAGAAAGTGAAATAAGTCCGAAACTTTCTACATTAAGAAGTGATATTTTAAAAATAGAAAATAATGAAAAACCAAGTAATTTAAATTTTGATGAGCTTGAAAATATTTTAAGTCAAATAGATAATTTAAATGAAGAATATGATACTAATAATAATAAAATCGTTGAACTTCTTAAAAGATTAAAAATAGAAGAAGAAAGTAATGAAAATTCAGATGATTTAAACGATATTCCTGAGCAAGATGCTAAAAATAATGAAGAAGAAACAAATAAAAAACTAGATAATATCGATAATTCTACTAAAGAAGAAAAAAAAGATAATAAAAAAGATGATGATAAAAATAAAGATAAAAAAATAAATAATAATTTAAATGATTCCAATAATGAAAATGAAAATAAAGATGATGAAAAAGAAAAACCAGATCAAAAAGAAATATCAGAATTAGATAAATTACTTAAAAAATTAGGCTATGAAGGAGATGATGCTAAAGATAAATTAGAAGAAAGAATTGAAGAAATAGAAAGTGATAACGATGATACTATAAGCACTATTTTAAAATTAGATCTTAAAACATATTTCATCGATGGTTCTTATTCAACTCCTGATTCAACTCCTAATGAAAATGGTAATTTTGAAAACGATCCTTTAAGTGATGAGGCAAAAAGTACTATTTTAACATTTTCTAAAACAGAAGATAAAGATAAAAAAACAAAAATTGAAGAACTTGGAATAAATCAAGATAAAATTCAAACTATTGTTAAAAAAAGAATAGGACTCCATAATTTTGTCGCTGTTTTATTAGGGATTAATAATTTAAAATCACTTAGATTATCAGATGAAAAACATTGATTAGTAAATAGTGATAATTTTAAAGATCCAAATATGATAGATAATAACTTAAAAGAAGATGGTTTTGCTCATTTAAGAAAAATAGAAGAGTACATTTTTGGAGTAAATTCTGATAATTATAACAATAATATTCAAGAGCATCTATTAATTAAGAAATTTGAATCTAGTAATTTAGAACAAGCTATTAACGAATTTTTTCAAAAAGCAAAAGATTTTTCGTCTAAACATGCAAAAAGCGAAGTTAATGATGAGCGTATAAAACAAGCATTAGAATACTATTTAGCTAATTTTTATAATCCTAAATTGTGAGACAATTTTATTAAACAATTTAAAAATGAAACATTTTTAAAAATAAAATTTACAAAAGATGAAAATGATGAAAATGAAAGTGAATATACAATTGCAGATATTCAAAAAATTTTAAAAGATGTTGAAAAAAAAGAAAAATAATTTTTTAATTTTACTTAAAAAAAGGAAGAAAATTGTTGCCCTTTTATTAACTATTTTTATTTTACCACCTACAATACTTACACCTATTTTAATTAATAAAAATGCTTCTAAATATTTAAATGTTAGTGATATAAATAATTTGTCCTCAAAAATAGATAAAATAATTACACCTAAAGATTTTTCAAAAATTATACTATTTTATAAAAATCCTTTAACAGATATTTCATATGAAAATCTTGAAAAAGAGTTTAACAAATCAGAAGATTATAAAAAAGGTTATAGAATTAAATTTATCGATAATGAAAACAAATTAGATTCTGATTTAAAATATTTTTCATTTAATCAGTTACTTTCATTTTCGGAAAAAGAAAATATTTTAAATATTAAAATTTCAAATTTAAATTCTAATATAGACATTAATTATTTAAATGAAACAAGTAATTTGCATTTTTTTCCTCACAAAAATTTAAATTTATCTTTATTAAGCACTTTAAATGATAATTTGATAAGCAAAGAGTTAAATAATAAATCATTTAATAATTTAACTAAGTTATTAAAAGAGGAAAAACTTATTCTTTTGTTAAAAGATCCAGAAATTGCTACAACTTTAATTTTAGGATTTTTAAAATATTTTAATAAAGAAGAAAAAATAAATTTAAATATAGAGGAAAAATATCTTAAAAGAATTATAAAAAGAGCAGTGGATTTATTTTATCCAATATGAAATATTGCATACAATTATGATTATAATAAATTTCTCACAAGTTCATTTCATGATAATGATTTAACAATTGAAGATTTTAAAACAATATTAGATTCACCTTTAGATATTGCTAAAAATAAAATATTAGAATTAATAAATACAAAAAAAATAAATTATACATTAACAAATATAGAAAATATTTCAAATGAGCTCAATTCAAATCATTTTGTTATAATTCCACCAAAAGTAACATCAACAACTTCATTATTTGGAGATGTTGGAACATATGGTTGAGTAATTAATTCTAAAATTGAAAATAAAGAAAAAAAACAAGTTGTTTTAAAAATATTACATTTAATAAATGAACAAAAAAATAATTTAGTTAAAAATGGAAATATTCAAAATTTAAAATTAAACGAAATAGCTAATGAATATAATTGAAAAAATGTTACAAATTTTTTAAAGGAATTTAATTTTTTAAATTATTTTTATAAGAAAAAAATAAAAGAAATTTTAGAATATGATTTTTGAATAGGTTCAACTTCTTTTGCCCTTGATGCTGAACCTTTATCTAAATATAATATTCAAGACGTTAAACTTTATTTTAATGAACAACAAATAGAAAATATAAATTCGTTAAATTTAGCAAATGAAAAGTTAAATCATTTATTAAATATTAAATTCCAAAGAAGAACAGGCCTTAGAAATTTAATTGCTGTTTTATTAGGTTTAAATGATATTTATACACTAAAAGGAAAAGGTATTTCCGGAGCAAATTGATTAATAGATCCTTCGCTCGCTAAAAATCCTTTTGATGAAGATTTAATATGAGAAAAAAGCAAAGAAAATGAAGCTCATATTAGAAAAGTAGAAAAATTAATTATTGGTTATAATACTGAAGAATTTGATCAAAGAAAAATTTTAATTAAAAAAATGAAAAATGGTAATTTAGATTTAATTATTAATGAAATATACAAAAACGCATTGGAGTTTTCAAAAAAATATTCTAAAAAAAATGTAAAAAATTCCTTAATTAAACAAGCAATAAATCTTTATTTAGCATCTTTTCACAATCAAATTTATTGAGAAAATGAAGTGAATAATCTTTTGGATGATTATTTTAAAACAATAAAATTTCCAGATGAAAATTTTAACAATTTAGAAAAAAGTTTATATGATGCTAAAAATTCATTAAAAAATTTTAATATTAAAAAATATAATGAATTAAATTTAAATATTACTAAAAAATCGGTTGATAATGAAATTAATTTAACTTATGCTTCAAATGAAAATTCTGATAATTTTAGATTTGATGATAAATTTTTAGATATTTGAACTAATAAAATTTTTGGCAATAAAGAATTTTTTCTAGAACTTAAAGAAAAAACAAATGATAAAATTGAATTTAATGAACTTATATTTGAAAGATTTATTTCGTTATATAAAAAAGGATAATAATGAAAAATAAAAAAATAATAAAAATATTTTATTTAATTAATATGTTCTTTTTTTTATCATTGTTTTTTTCTTGTAATAGCAAAAATGAAATTAATTTATTAAATGTTGAACAGAAAAAAATAGATAATTTATCAAATAAAATTGATGTTCATTATAAAAACTTAAAAGATATACATAATAACCTTAGTGATAAGCTTAATCAAGTAAATGAAAATTTAAATTCTATTAATAAAAAATGAAAAACTATTGATGAAATAAAAAAAGAGCTAAATTTACAAACTATTGATGATATAAAAAATTTTTATAATAATAAAATTATTAAAATTAAAGATGATATTAAAACTACTTTAGATAAATTCAATTTAACAAACACTATTAAAAATTTTAGTTATTCTTCTCCAAATTTTGAGTATGAAAAAAATCCTTTAAACTTAGAAGCTACAAATAATTTATTTACTTGAGATGAAATAGAAAATGATTTTAAAAAAATTAATTTAAATATTGATGAAATTAATTTATTTTTAGGTAAAAGAATTGGTTTTAGAAATTTTATTGGAGCTATATTAGGAATAACGAATTTAAGTGAGTTAAATTATAAAAATAAACATTATTTAATAAATGAATTTTTGTTTTCTAATCAATTAGATAATTCACTTCGTGATTGAGCCGGAGATGTTCATATAAGAAAGTTGGAAGAGTATATTTTTGGATTTAATAGTGAAAATTATCAAGATGAAATTCATAACCATCCTTTGGTTGATGAATTTCAAAATAATAGTTTTAAAAATATATTAGACAAATATTTAATTAAAGTTAAAAATTTTGTTAATAATCATTCAAACAAAAAATTAACAGAAAAACAAATCAAGGAAATAACATCTTATTATTTAAATAATTTTTATTTAACAAAAAAATGAGAATTATTTAAAGAATATTATTCAGAAAAATATTTAAAAAAATATTCAGATCAAATTTTACTAAATCCAAATAATTCCAATTTAAATTTAACAGTTAAAGAATTAAAAAATTTAATAAATTTTGTTGACAAAATAATAAATTAGTATAAAAAAAATCACAGCAATGTGATTTTATTTTTTAATTTTTAAGTATTTGTCGGGTATATTTGTTAAATTAATATGACAATAGCCGTTAGGATTTTTTGCTAAATATTTTTGATGATATTCTTCAGCTTTTGTAAAATCCTTAACTATTTCAAATTCTAAATAATTGCTTTTTTGACTAGTTTTTTCAAATTCTTTGTTAAATTCTTTAAAAATATTTAACAATTTTTCATCATAAGCATAAACACCAACACGATATTGTGCTCCAATATCATTTCCTTGTTTATTAAGTGAAAAAGGATCGATAATTCTTAAAAAAAGTTCTCAAATCTCTTTTTCACTTATTATTGAATCATCATAAATAATTTTTACAGCTTCAACATGCCCGGAATTATTGCAAACTTCTTTATAATTAACATTTTCATATCCACCATTAATATAACAAGTCTCTGAAGACAATATTCCTTTTATTTTGTCGAAATAAGCTTGCACACCTCAAAAACAACCACCAGCTAAATAAATTTCTTTATTCATTTTTCCTCCTAAAATTAATTAAAAAAATAATTCATTTTTTAATGAAGTTTAAAATACACTATTAAATATTAACACATAACAGACGCATATGAATATTTATTTTAAAATAAAAGACAATTTATAATTTTTAAGTATATTAATAATTTAAGTTTTAATTTATAATTAATGATTTAAATTACGTTTTTTTTACTACTTTTTAGATTTTATATATTTTAATTAAGTTTTTTCTTATTTATAAAAATAAAAAAAGTAAGCAAAAAAAAATATTTTTTTTATTTTAGTTATTTTTTTAAATATTAATATTTTTAGTGTAAGTATTAAATTTCAATATTGGGTTTTTTATTGTTTTATTTGAATAATTTTAAAAAATAAATATAATAAAAAAATAATTTTTAAATTAAATAAAGTTATATTTTAAAAATTAAATAATAACAAAAATTGTTGACTTTAAAATATAATTTATTAATAAAAAATAAATTAATCTTTTTGTAAAGGGAATTAGATAATGAAAAAATATAAAGGTATCGAATTATTTGCAGGAGCTGGCGGATTGGCCTTAGGATTAGAACAAGCGGGTTTTGAACATATTGGGCTTATTGAAATTGATAAATCTTCATGTAAAACACTAAAAATAAATAGACCAAAATGAAATATTTTATGTGATGATATTAAAAATATTGCATTAAAAAATTTAGAAAAAGAATTTAAAATAAAAAAATTTGAACTAGATTTATTATCTGGCGGTGCTCCTTGTCAAAGTTTTATTTACGCAGGGAAAAGATTAGGTCTTGAAGATGCAAGAGGAACTTTATTTTATTATTATGCAATTTTTTTAGAGAAATTACAACCTAAGGTATTTTTATTCGAAGACGTAAAAGGACTTTTAAATCATGACCAAGGAAGAACATTTAAAACTATCTATGATATCCTAGAAAAACAAAATTACAATTTATAATATTCAGTTTTAAATGCACTAGATTATGGAGTTGCTCAAAAAAGAGAAAGATTAATTTTAATTGGCATCAGAAATGATTTATCAAAAAAACTAAAATTTAAATTTCCTGATAAATATAATTATCAACTTGTACTTAATGATATTTTAGATAATGTTCCACCTAGTGAATGTGCAAAATACTCAGATAAAAAAGCGGAGATATTTAAATTAGTTCCTCCAGGAGGATGTTGAAAAGATATCGAACCTCAAATTGCAAAAAAATATATGAAAAAATGTTGATTTATGGAAGGAGGAAGAAGAGGAATTTTAAGAAGATTGAGTTTAAACGAGCCTAGTTTAACAGTTTTAACAGCGCCACAAATGAAACAAACAGAAAGATGTCACCCTATTGAAACTAGACCTTTTAGCATAAGGGAAAATGCTAGAATTCAATCATTTCCAGATGATTGAAATTTTTTTGGAACTATAAGATCTAAATATAAACAGATCAGTAATGCTGTACCATGTAATTTAGCTAAAGAAATAGGTCTTAGCATTAAAAAAGCGCTAGATGGAGTAAAAAATGAATAACAAATATAAAATAAATTTTATTTCAGAAAAAAATTTTGAAAATCATGTTATTGAAACATTAAAGCAATATAATGAAACGTTAAAATTCATAAATTTAAAAATTTTTAAATAAAAAAAAATGTACAAAAAAAAATGATTTTAAATCATTAAATTATGAATAAATTTAAAAATTAAAAAGAGCAATAATTTTTTTTAAAAAAAAATAAATTATTTTAATAAAATAAATTAATAAAAATACTAAATTTATAATTAGATAAAAAGTATAAAATAAAAGCACAAATGGAAAATTGTTGTGCTTAATATTAATTTTAATTTTTAATCAAAAAAATTAATAACCCATTTTTTTAATTAAATTTTCTTTTTCGTTTCATTTTTTACTTACTTTTACTTTAGTATTTAAATTTATTTTTATGTCAAAAGTTTGTGATAATTCTTTTCTTGCATTTATTCCAATTTTTTTAATCATGGAACCGTTTTTACCAATTAAAATTCCTTTTTGCGAATCTTTAGATACATAAATAATTGCATCAATATCATATTGATCTTCATATTCTTTAAAATTATCAATTACAACCGCGATATTATGAGGTAATTCATAATTTAGTAGATCAATTGCATTTTTTCTTATTATTTCTTTAGCTATAAATGACATACTTTTATCAGTTATTTCTTCGTTATCAAAAAATAAATTTGAATCTTTTGCATATTTTTTTATTTCCAAAATCAAATCATCAATTGTTCTTTGATAAGAAATAGAAACACCTAAAACAACATTAAAACCTAATGATTTTAAAAATTCCGCTTTTTCAGTTAATTGATCTTTATTTTCAACAAGATCCACTTTAGTGATGACGGCGATTTTGTTTTTGATATTTTTTAATTTTTCAATAATCATTAAATCACCTTTAGCTATTTTTTCATTTTCAGGTGTTAAGAATAAAACTAAATCAGCTTCATTAATAGCTTCATAAGAATTTTTGTTTAAACTATCTCCTAATTTTTGTTGACTTTTATGTATTCCGGGTGTATCTGTAAAAATAATTTGATATTCTTCATCATTATAAATACCGTTAATTTTATCTCTTGTGGTTTGCGCTTTCGCACTTACAATAGATAAATTATAATTTAAGATTTTATTTAATAATGAAGATTTACCAACATTTGGACGACCTATTATTGAAACAAAACAGCTTTTCATTAAACTATTTGCTCTTTCAAAATTGGAAATGGTACAAGTTCGTTTAAAGTATTAATTCTATATTCGCCATTGTTTTTATATTGATAAATTTTAGAATCTAAAGGCATAAATTCTGTCATTACTTGTCTACAACCGGCACAAGGTGAAATGTAATCATCACTTTTAGAAATAATATGAATTTCAACAATTTCACCAGGAACAAAACCATGTGAAATCGCTCCAAATATCGCAGATCTTTCTGCGCATATTCCTGAAGGATATGCAGCATTTTCTACGTTAACTCCTTTTCATTCATTATTATTTTTATCTTTTAAAATTGCGGCAACTTGAAAATTAGAATAAGGTGCATAAGCAATTTTTAATAAATTTTTTAATTTTTTAATCATTTCTACTAACTCCTAATTTTTTCATTATATTATCAACATGAAAATTCATAATCTTTTCTTGTTCTTCTGTTTGATGATCGAAGTGAAAAAGGTGAACAATTCCATGACTAAAAAGATAACAAAATTCTCTTTTAATACTATGTCCATATTCATTTGCTTGATTTAATATTTTTTCATATGAAATAATTATTTCGCCTAAAAATAAAAAATTTAAAAATTTAAAATCATTTCAATCGGTTGGGAATGATAAAATATCAGTTTCCTTATTTTTATTTCGATACTCTCTAGAAATTTTTTTAATTTTTTCATTATTTGTAATAAGTAAATCAATCATTAATGGTTTAGCAATATTAAATTCTTCAGCGGCATAATGAAGAATATCATTGAATTCATTTTCAAATTCAAACTGATAATCAGTTTCATTAAGTAAATTTAAAATATTTTTAGTATTATTCATAGTTTAAATTATAATTTATTTTTATATTAAAAAAAATATTAAATGAAAGAAAAAATGACTAATAATTTAAAAATAAACAAATTTTTAAAAAATGAATTTAATAAAGATTATTTCAAAAGATTAAATATTTTTTTAGATAATGAATATTTAAACAAAATAATTTATCCAAAAAGAGATGAAATTTTTAATTTTTTAAAACTAACTAATTTCAATGATTTAAAAATTGTTATTATTGGCCAAGATCCATATCATGGAGAAAATGAGGCGCATGGATTAGCTTTTTCTACATTAAATAAAAAACTACCTCCTTCATTAAAAAATATTTATATTGAAATAAAAAAATCATTTCCTAGTTTTGTAAATAGCAATGGTAATTTAGAGCATTGATCTAAACAAGGTATTTTGCTTTTAAATCGTATTTTAACAGTGCAAAAAGATAAACCGTTGAGCCACAAAGAAATAGGTTGAGAAACTTTTAGTTTAAATTTATTAAAATTTATTAGTCAAGAATTTAATAATATAATTTTTTTATTATTGGGAAAAAAAGCGCAAGAAATTAAAAATAAAGTTAATTTAGAAAATCAAATAATTTTAGAATTATCACATCCTTCACCTTTTAGTTATAGAATATCATTTAAAGATTCAGGAATTTTTAAAAAAATAAATGAATTTTTAGTTGATTTAAAAAAAGATAAAATTAAATGATAATTTTTATAAATCTTTAATTTTATCTTTATGTTGAATTGTTCAATTTATAAAATCAACAACCATTATCATAGCCATGACATCATTTTCACAGTACTTTTTCAATTGTTTTTTTTCTTCTTCTCATTCTCGATCTCCGATTAATCCTAAATAACGATCAATCGCTTTTGACATTGCCATAACTCCATTTTGAACTTTTAATTCTTTATATGGGATTATAAAGTTTTTTAAATTTAATTTATTTTTATTTTCAGTTATTAATTTTTCAATTTTTTTTATACTATAAAATCCTTTTAATTTGTAGAAAAAAACAGAAGGCACTATTTCACTTTTTTTATTATATTTAGAGAAAAAATCAGCTAAATCAATTGTATTTTCAATTATATAATTATATTTAAATAATAATTTATTATATTTTTCATTATCATAAATTTTTATTAGTTCCATCATTTCTTTAAGTCTTGTATTTTCATAGCTTTTATTATAAACTACAAAATAATTTGTGTTAGAATCAAATATTTTTTCAATTATTTCAACAAAAACTTTATAATTAATTTTTTTAGGATCATAAACAACATTTTTAGTTTTTATTTCATTTTTATATGTTTGTTTGATTGATAATTGAAAAACAATTTGCCTATAAGGAGCAAATCCATCTATAGGTGGGAAAGGAAGTGAAAAACCTTCAAAATCATATCAAACAATTTTATTGTTTTTGTTATTTAACTTTTCTAATGCTTGTTTATTTTCAAGAGATAATTTTACTTTTGCTTTTGTATTTTTTAAAAAATGTAAAAATTTAATTACATTTTCATCTTTGGTTTGAGTATATTGTAAAATATCATTTTTTGACAAAATTTTACCACTAAAATTTGCAATTTCTGGATAAAATTGTTCTAAAATAGAATTTATATTAGGATTAGAACCAAATATCCCATTATCTTCATTTGTAATATTTTCTAATTTTTTAATATTTTTATATTGATTAATATTTTCAATTATTAAATCAATATTTTCAAATGAGAAACTTTCTTTTTTGTTTTGAAAAAATCTTTTTTCAACAATTTTAAAAATTAATTTATCTTTAAAATCACCATCGTTTCATTCTTTATCACTTATTCCTTCTTGTTCAATCTTTTTTTTGTAAAAATTTATTTTTGATATAGGAATAGAAGCATTATTAGGATTAAATTTTCTTTTAGTTTTATTTAAATTAATATAAAAAATTTCATCAAAATAAAATTTATTTTTTTTAGGAAACTCATCTGTGGAAATTAAAAAATATGAACATTTTTTTAAATTTAAATTTTTTATAGTTATTTGGAAATTTCAATATACCTTTAGTATATCTTTTAATTTTGTAGAAGTTGATAATTTTAATATTGAAATTTTTTCTTCTTTTAAATCTAATAAATCAATTTTTGCAATAGCATTTTTATAGGCAAATACTGGGAAAAGAATTATTCTATATTTTTTACTATTAATTATGTTTTCTGTTTCAATAATGGCTTGATCATTAGTTTTGGATTTAATTACATAAACATTATTAATACCATATTCATTTATAATATCATCTACAAATTTATTAGTTATATCTTTATAAACAGTTGATTTAGTTGCAATAAATTTATTTTCTGTTTCATCATCATCTTCTAAAAGTGCATCAAAATTTCATAATTGCTCTAAATTATCACTATTTTCATCATCTAAAATATTTTCATCTAATGAATTAATTTTATTTCAAACAAAATAAGGTTGCATTGTTGAATAACGTAAAAAATGATTGTAATTAATTTTTTCATTTTTTTTCATAATAATTAAATTTTAATTTTTCCCATCAAAATTCATTTATCAATTAATTTTTCTCATTCAAATATATTTTGGCATTCTAAATATTCTAAAAGTTCACCATCTAATTTTAAATTATATTCAGGCGATATTCCGCTATTTGTATATTTTAAATATCAAGTTTTGATTTTTTCAATATCATCTTCAACTTGTGATTTATTTAATTTGTATTTATAAACTTTAATATGTCTTTTTTCAATGGGAAAATTTTCGGGATTAATATAATCTTGTTCTTCTAAAAAAGCTGCAACAATTGCAAATTGTTCAACATTCATTAAATATGCATATAGCTGCGCTTGTTTTAAATAAGAAATAGGTATTTCTTCATTTTCTCACTTAGTTAAATTTTTAAATTGAGTAGTTTTTATTTCAATTAATAAATTTAAATCTTCAATATAACCATCTGGTATACCACCAACTATATTATCTTTATCCTTAAAAAAATCGTATTGATATTTATCCGGTGGAAATGTTATGACTTTTTTGTTTATTTTTTTTTCAATAACACTAATCACTTTTGGTTCGATAGCTATACCTGCATTAATATATTTTTTATCTAAAATAGGCATATCTAATTTAGACATTCTTATAAAAGCTAAAAATTGAGATTTAAATTGATCTGTTAAAAGTACATCACCTAATGAAGAACCACCAATTTTTTTAAATCCATTTCAATTACCTATATTTTTTTTTAATGATTGAAAAAAATTATTTTCAAGTATTAAAACTTTTTTTTCTTTATCGATAAAATAATGAGAATTATTATAATATTTCCTTTGTTTTAATAATGTATTTTTCATAAAATTTTAGTCCTATTCTTTAGAATTTAAAATATTTTCAAAAATTTCATTATATGCTTTATTAGAATCAAAATTTTCATTATTTTCTATATTGGTTTCTAAGGAAGAATCTCTTAATTTAAATTCAATTTTTTTCAAAATAGCAGAAGCTTCTGCATCTACTAATTTATAAATTAAATTATCATTTTTTTTAATTGCATTTAATAGTGATTTTTGCGAAATAATAGCTGATGATAAATTTATTTTTTCATTTTCTAGTTCTTTAATTAAATTTTTATCTTGTTTATCAATTCCTTTTTTTAATTCATCTTTAATTAAATTTTCACGATCTTTTTCCAGACTTTCTAAAAAAGCTGTATATTCTGGGGTTGAATTATTTTTAGAAGGAAAAAAATAACCAGATAAAATTGGAATTAAATCAGTAACATTAATTTCTCTATTTCTATAATTAATTTTATTATTAAATAATCATTTTAAAAACTTTTTAGTAGCTTTATCTTTTGGACCGTTATTATCAACAGAAATAGGGATTAAGCTTGAACCGCCTTCTCATCAACTTCCTTTAGAATCATTATTTTTAGTTTTGGTTACTTGAGGTAAAAAATAGAGATCATTTTCATTAGGTAATATTTTATCTACTTTTTCAGGGCTAATTTTTGTTTCATTTATTTTAGCTTCTTTATTAGCAAAAGTATTAATCATTTCTTTTTTGGAAACTAAAAATCCAAAACCAAAAGCCATTTTATAATCTCTTATTTCATATCCTGTTCTTGTATCCTTAACATGATATCTATGACTAATAATTTTTTTATTATTTTTTTCAAGAATTTTAATATTTTTTATATATTTTTCCAGTGTATTTTTAAAATTAGCTTGAAGCTGTTTGTCATCTTTAATTGCATAATTTAAAAATGAAGAATCATTTTGATTAGTATTGGTTATTAAATCTCACATTTTTTTATTATTAGAAATATTATTTAAATCTTGTAAAAATGTATCAACTGCATAGTTAATTCCGAAAATAGAATTTACTTCTGGTGTATCTTCTTTTAATTTTTCCTCATTAATTTTTATTCCATTAAAAAATAATCGAACAAAATTTAAAATAGAATCATAATTATCAAAAGTATTATCATTAATTTTTAATGCAGAAAATGCATCGTTATTTTTAGCTTCTAAAGCTAAAAAAATGGAATTTTCTGGAATATCTGCTCCTGATTTTGAAGCTTGTTCAGCTTTTTTATAAATATTTGAATTTTCATCTACTATTCCGCCATTATTTTTAATTAAATTAAAAATTAAATACATTAAATCTAAATTAAATATCAAGGCATTAGTATCGGAAATATCAAACGGAATACTATATAATTTGTTTGAATTTATATTTTCTCCAGGAACTGTGGTATGAAGCTTAGCTAAATTTTCTTCAAATTGATTTGCACTTATAACATCATTTTCCAAATTTAAAATTCTATTTTTAGAATTAATTAAAAAAGCACCGATAGGGTTATTTAATATAATGTTATAAACATCATTTGGAAAATTGTTAATAGCATCAAATTGATTTTTTGCTAGTTCACTTTCTCTTTTAGCTTTTGTTTGATTAGATAATAAATATTCAACTTTAATAAAATTTTCAGTATTTTTATTTTCTTCATTATAAAGTTCAATAATTTTATTCATCGCATCAGTTAATGGTCAATTTTTTTCTTGTGCAGTCCCTATTTTAATAGTATTTGAACTTTCTTTACATGAAATTAAACTAATCAGAGAAAAAAAACTTGAAAATAAAAATAAAATTTTTTTAAATTTTTTAGTTTTCATTATATCCTTCATTTTTTTTTATTTTATTAAAATAATTAATATTATAAATAATAGCAAAAAATAAAAAGAATCTTATTTAATTTGCAATAAGATTCTTTTTATTTTGATTTAGATAATAATTTTACTTACCTGGACTTGATTTATAAGTCTTAATAGCAGTATCAAGCTTTTCAATAATTTTTTTCAATTCTTCTTTATCTATTGAATTCAATAACTCTGCTTGTCTTGTAATGTTATCAATATCTTTTAGTTTTGCAGCTTTTATAGTTTCATCCGCTTCAGCATTAGCTAATTCAGTAATTTTTTCTTTTAATTTACCTTCTTCAGCTGTTTTTAAAATATTTAACAAGTATTCAACTTCATCAAATTCTACATTTTCACCGACCATTTTTTTATTAGTTGTTGCAGTTATAATTTCATTGTATTTATCAAAGAGTATTGTTTTTACTGTTTTTTTGTCTATAGTATTATCTTTTTCACTTATAGCAAATACATCTGCATCAGTTGTATATTTTTTAAGTGAACTTTTTATTTCTACAATAACTTTTTCAAAAATTTCATTATCTGAAGTTACTTTTACTTTTAATTTAGCAAATGTTTCTAATAAATGTAATAAAGTGAATAATTCTATTAAATTATCAATTCCTTTTAAATTATCAATTCCTTGAACAGCTTCTTGGGATTTTTCAATTATTGTTAATATATTTTTATCACTTAAAATTTTTTTGAATATTTTAATAAGTACTTTTGTAAAATTAGTTAAATCGTCTAATGCATAATAATCTATTTGATTTGCATATTTTTCAAAAGATTCTACTAAAGTTTGGAATAATTCATCATTTTCGTTGTATTTAGTTGATGTTTTATTATTTAATATTTTTTTAATTGACAAAATTATTCTAATAGCATCAATTTTAATTTTTTTAATTTCTACTTCTTCATTATCAATTAATTTTAATGTGTTAATGCTATTTAATAATGCTTTACCTTCTTCAGTTTCATAAATAGGAGTAAGTTTTTTTCTTAAATCTTTCAATTCCTGAATTTTAGTCATTAACGTACTTTTATCTAATTTACTTAATTCTTCGATTTGAGTTTTAATATTATTGATATCAGTTTGTTTTTCAGATTTTTGATTTTCTTTAATATCTAAGATTTTAACAATTTTATCTTCAAGTGTGCCCATAGAAGAATCCTCTAAAACAGAAATAATATGATCTAATTCATCTAATTTTACCTTATCTTCATTTGATAATAAATCTTTTGTAGTCACTAAAGCTGCGAATTTATTTTTAATTAAAGTTAATTCACCGTTAGCTTTTTCTTGATCAATAAACATATTTGGTTCAGTAGCATCTGTTCCTGAACCTGAGCCATCTTCTGTTCCTGGATTAGTATTACTTCCGCCTTGTCCTGTTCCTGGATTAGTATTACTTCCGCCTTCACCTGGGGTTGGATTTGTAGTATCTCCACCTCCTTGACCTGGGTTTGGAGTTGCAGTATCTCCGCCTCCTTGTCCTGGGTTTTCTCCATCACCAGGATTTCCAGGGTTACCTTTTACAGGTGGGTTAGTAACATTGTCTTTTGAACATGCAACAAATGTCGCAAAAGAAGCGCCAGCTGCTAAAATCATTGAAAATAATAATAATGATTTTTTAATTTTGAATTTCATAGTTTTAAAAATTACCTTTCATTTTTTTTGTTTTTAAAACATAAACATTATATTACTTTTCTAAACTTTTTTTTTTTTTTTAGAAGCAATTTAATTATTTATTCTTAAAAATGATATATTATGCATTTTTTATATTTTAACTATAATTTTTTAGTTATTTTTAAATTTTCAAATTTATCAATAAATTTTTTTAAATCTTCTTTTTTAAATAAAGATAAAAATTCAAATGTCTCAGGAATGCTATTAGAATTTTTTTCTATTTTTTCTCCATTATAAACTTTTTTTAAATGATTTATTATAAAATCACCACCATCAGGAAGACCTGTATTTTTATTAATATTATATATTTCTAAAAGATACGATTTTACTATTTTTTCTTCACTAGTATCATTATTTATATCAATAGCAAATTCCTCAGCTTCAGTTGTATATTTTTTAAGATAACTTTTAAATTCAGCAGTTATTTTTTCATAAATTCATTTATCAGATGTTATTTTTTCATTTATTTCATTAAATATTTTTAATATATTTTTAAAACCTCCAATTTGTTCAAACAAAATAATAAATTCATCAAAATTAGTAAATTTATAATTTTCTATTATTTTGCGTTCCTGCTCAAAAACAAATCATTTATTAAAACTATTTTTAATGTCATTTATATCTTTTAATATTTTTGGTTCTTCATTAGAATCTTTAGCCAAAGCAATTTCTATGTCATTAAATTGCTTTACATAATTTAAAAATAATGCTAAAATTTCAATGTTTTCTGCAATATTTTTATGATTTTGTCCTATTTTATTTTTCAATAAATTTTTAATATTTAATGTCATTTTAATAACTTCAATTTTAAATTTTTTATCTTCTTCATCATTTTCATCAAAAGATAAAGCTGGAATATTTAAAACTAATTTTTTAGCATCTTCTAATTTATAAATAGGTATGTATTTTTCTTTTAAGACTTTCAATTCTTCAATTTTAGTTTTCAAAGTATTTTTATCTAAATTATGTAAATTTTTGATTTGATTTTTAATATTGTTAATTTCACTTTCTTTTTTAGTCTTTTCATTTGGAGCAATTTTTAAAACATCAACAATTTTATCTTTAAGCGATTTTTCACTATCATCCTCTAAAATTGAAATAATATTATCTAATTCTTCTGGTTTAAAATCTTCATCATTAATTGTTAAATTATTTTTAGTTTCAAAACTTTCTAATTTTGTTTTTAATGTATCAATTAAAGTAGCTAATTCCATATTGATTTTTTTTATTTCTTCTTCTCTTTTAGAACTAGAGTCTTGATTATCATCTTTGGAACATGCTATAAATGAAATAAATGTAACATTAGATGCTAAAATGGATGAAAATAATAATAGTGTTTTTTTAATTTTATGATTCATAACTTTAAAATTGCCTTTCATTTTTTATTTTTTAAAAAATTAGTAGCATTATATTATTTTTTAACTTTTTTTTTTTTTTTTGCAAAAAAGTGAAAAAAATGTCTATTTTAAAGCTTTTTTTGATATAAAA
>NZ_JNJY01000005.1:0-18803 GCF_000701825.1 Mycoplasma collis ATCC 35278 | reverse complement strand
TAATTAAATATTAAAATAAATTTTAAATTTTACATGCATCACATTCAGAGATATCATATGTTTCACTATTTTCAAGAACATCTTGCCTTACTCTTGTCTAATAAATACTTTTTACAAGTTTTTTATCTTTTAATTTTGTTTTCTGATTGTTTTAAATTTTTAAATTTATTAATTATTTTTAATAATTCTTCTTTTTTTATTGAAGTTGAAAATGCAAGAAGTTTATCAATCTCTCTATCATTAATCTTTCTAGATGTGTTTTCTATTTTTCCTAGAACAATTTTTTCTAGATAAATTTTTTCTAAAAAATTTATAATTTCATCAACAGAATAAAGGTAAGGCCTGTATATATTTACATAATTTTCATAAAAATATAAAAGATATGATTTCGCTATTTTTTCTTCACTAGTATCATTATTTATATCAATAGCAAATTCATCTCCTTCGATTGTATATTTTTCAAGATAGCTTTTTAATTCGGCAGTAATTTTTTCATAAATTGATTTATCAGATGTTATTTTTTCATTCATTTTATTAAATATTTTTAATATATTAAAAAATAGAATATTAGATTCTTGAAATGGAGTAATAAATGTTTGATATATATTATTTTTTTTATTTTTTATAAATTTTAAATTTTGATTTAAACCCTTTGTTCAATATATAAATCTATCTACAATGTAATTTACTTTTTCTATTAATTCTATTTTATCATTTGATAGTTTTTCATATACATCTTTTAAATGATATTCTAAATAAATATCTTCTAAAAACAATACTAGTGTTTCAATATGCTCAGAGATTTCTTCATATTCTTGATCTGTTTTATTTTTTAATAAATTTTTAATATCTAAAACCATTTTAATAACTTCAATTTTAAATTTTTTGATTTCATCGTTATCATTTTTATCAAAAGATAAAGCTGAAATATTTGAAATTAATTTTTTTGCTTCCTCTGTTTTGTAAATAGGTATATGTTTTTCTCTTAAAACTTTTAATTCTTCAATTTTTGTTTTTAAAATAGTTTTGTCTAAATTATATAAATTTTCAATCTGCTTTTTAATATTGTTTATATCATTTTGTCTATTAGCTTTTTCATTTACTTCAATTTTTAAAACATCTACAATTTTATCTTCAAGTGTTTTTTCACTATCATCTTCTAAAACAGAAATAATATTATCTAATTCTTCTAATTTTACTTCTTGTTCATTTGATAATAAATCAATTGTAGCTTCAAAACTTTTTAATTTATTTTTTAAAGCATCAGCTTCCATATTTGCTTTTTTTATTTCTTCTTCATTTTTAGAACTAGTGCCTTGATTATCATCTTTTGAACATGCTATAGATGAAATAAATGTAGCACTAGTTACTAAAATGGATGAAAATAATAATAGTGTTTTTTTAATTTTATAATTCATAACTTTAAAATCGCCTTTCATTTTTTATTTTTTAAAAAATTAGTAGCATTATATTATTTTTTAACTTTTTTTTTTTTTTTTGTAAAAAAGTGAAAAAAATGTCTATTTTAAAGCTTTTTTTGATATAAAATAATTTCTTCACTAATAAAAATGAAGAAATTTGCTCAATAAATTTATTAATAATTAAATATTAAAATAAATTTTAAATTTTACATGCATCACATTCAGAGATATCATATGTTTCACTATTTTCAAGAACATCTTGCCTTACTCTTACATAATAAATAGAAGAACATTTATTTTTAAATGCATAAATATAAGCTTTATTTAAATCCCTTGTTGTAGCAGTGCTATTAAAAAATAAAGTTAATGAAATAGCTTGATCAACATGTTTTTGTGCTGCAGCTGCAATATCAATAATTGGATTTGGCCCTAGCTCATATGCTCCTTTAACATAATATTCCATATTAGAAAAATTAATATTATAAGCAGGGACATACACTCTACCTAATTTGCCTTCTTTCCTTGTTTCAACGGGAGCAACTACAGGTTGTAATGAAGGAGTTGATGATGTAAGATAGGAAATACTTCCAGTAGGAGCGATTGCCATTAAATGAGAATTAGCTAGTCCATCTTTTTTAATTTTTTCAACTAATTCAATTCAATCTTTTTGACTAGGAATATTAAAATTATATTTTTTAAATAATGTTTTTATTTTCTCGGTTTTAGGCTTATATTCATCAACTAAATTTTTAGTATATTTATCAAAATAAGAACCATCGCTAAATTTTGAAAATTCAAAATTTTTGAATTTCCCATATTTTAAAGCTAATTTATTAGAAGCCTTAAAAGCATAAAAAGCAACGCTATAAAAGAAAAGATTTGTAAATTCAATTGCTTCAATTGAATCATAAAAAATTTGATTATTAGCTAAAAAACCATGTAAATTCATAGCTCCAAGACCTAAGGCATGATTTTCATTATTACTTTTTTTAATTGAAGGCGCGCTATCAAGATTGCTATTTCTTGAAACATGATCAAGCGCTAAAATAGAATTATAAATTAATGCTTCAAAATTATTTCCAGCTTCCATTGCTTTTGCTATGTTTAATGATCCAAGATTACAACAAATATCTTCACCTATTTTTTTATAACTTAAATCAACATTATATTCGCTAGCATTTGATACTTGAGCAATTTCACTACATAAATTAGACATTACAATTCTTCCAGGGTGAGCATTACGATTATTAACAGTATCGTCAAACAAAATAAAAGGATAACCACTTTCAAAGTGTAATTCAGCTATTAAAGAAAATAGTTTTCTGGCACTTATAAAAGTTTTTTTAATTTTAGGATTATTTAATAAATTATAATATTCTTTTGTAATAGAAATATCTGACATTGGCTTTTTATATTCATTAAAAATATCATAAGAACTAAAAAGCGCCATTTGTTCATTTTTTTTAGCTAATTCAAAAGTTATATCAGGAATAACAACACCTAATGAAAGTGATTTAATTCTAATTTTTTCATCAGCATTTTCTCTTTTAGAATCTAAAAATTGTAAAATATCTGGATGATGAACATTTAAATAAACAGCACCAGCTCCTTGGCGTTGACCTAATTGATTAGCATAAGAAAAAGAATCTTCTAATAATTTCATAACTGGAATAATACCAGTAGCTTGATTTTCAATTTTTTTAATTGGCGCACCTAGTTCACGTAAATTAGTAAGTAAAACCGAAACACCACCACCTCTTTTTGAAAGTTGTAATGATGTAGAAATAGAGCGGGATATTGATTCCATATTATCTTCAGTTCTAATTAAATAACAAGAAATATATTCACCTCTTTGTTTTTTCCCAGCATTTAAAAAAGTTGGAGTAGCGGGCTGGAACCTTCCCATCATAATATCATTTAATAAATTTTTAGCTAAATTAAAATCGCCATTAGATAAAAATAATACATTCATTAAAACACGATCTTCAAAAGTTTCTAAATAATATTTAGAATCAAAAGTTTTTAGGGCATAAGAATTATAGAATTTTAAAATTCCCATAAAAGATGCAAATTCATGTTTATAACTTTGAGCAAGATTGTTTAATTTTTCAACTTGTTCAAAATCAAACTTACTAAAAATTTCTTTTTCATAATAATCATTTTCAATTAAAAAATCAATTTTTTCTTTAAAAGAATTGAATTTTTTAACTTTAGGTTTTATTTCATTAGTTCAATAATTTCTTGCAGCTTCGAGATCGAAATTTATTTCTGATTGTTCTCAAAACATTTTAGCTTTAGCATTTAATTTTATATATTCATCGTTTTTTTTCATATTTTCTCACTTTATTTATTATTTCAAAAATTTTCAATTATTTTTTTAACATTTGTTACATCTTCACATGTGCCTAATAATTCAAATTGATACAATAAAGGAACTTGTAATTTTTTAGATAAAATTGGACCGGCAATTGCAAAAGTATTGCCAAAATTTGTATTACCAGAAGCAATAATACCTTTACAGTGTTTACGATTATTACTATTATTTAAAAATTTAATAACTTGTTTTGGAACCGCTCCTTTAGTTAATTCTCCTCCCCCACTATAAGTAGGAGCGAATAAAACATAATCTCTATCAACTAAAATTGTTTCATTAAAATCAATTGGAATTCTTGAATTATCAAAATTTAGTTTTTGAATAAATTTATGGGTATTGTTAGAACTAGAAGAAAAATAAACTAAAAATATTTTTCCCTTTGGTTTGACTATTTTATTAGCATCAATTTTTATAACATCATTATGCATATTTAAAATTCTCAATCTTCATCTTCAGTCTCTTCACTTATTCCCATAACATATGATGAGCCATTACCCGAAAAAAAATCATGATTTTCGTCAGCTCTTGCAGATAATTGATTAAAAATTTCTGGTTCAATTTGGGTCTCTTGTTTTGTAAAAGGCGAATCATAACCTAAATTTTGTAAAAATTTTCCCGCATTATATAAACTAAATCTAATAGCATCATCAGCTAATCCAATTTCTGAATATAATTCTTTTAAATAAATTTTTTCTAAATCAATTAATTTATATAAAAGTTCAAAAACAAATTCTTTCATTTCTTTTTGCTTTTCAACTGATAATTTTTCAACTTTTTTTTGATATTTATACCCTGAATAATAATTATGAATAACTTTATCTCTTAAAATTAACCTAATAATATCTGATGTATTAGGTAATTTCATTCTTGAGGATAAATAAAAAGGTAAATAAAAACCACCATATAATAAAAATCCAGGCATTAGCGCTGCTGCTACTTTAGATTTTAGTGGATCATCACCTTTATAATAAGGAATTAAAATTTTTGCTCTTTCTTGTAAACTTTTTGTATTTATAACTCATTCGTGAGCTTCATTTATTTGCTCACTAGAACATAAAGTGGAAAATATTGTTCCATAAGAACGCGCATGGACAGCTACCATAAAAGAAAAATTTGCATAGATAACTTGCTCATGATCTGTTAATGAATGTTCAATTTGAGCAATATCACCAATTGTAGCTTGAATTGTATCTAATAAAGTTAGCCCTGTAAAAGTTCTTGTTATTACTTTTTGTCATGTTGGATCTAATGTTCTTCAAGTTTCAATATCATTTGAAACAGGAATTTTTTCTGGTAGTCAAAAATTTTGCACAACTCTATTTCATACTTCTAAATCTTTATCATCATCAATTTTATTTCAATTGACAGAACGCATTTTTCCTTTGAAATTATTTAAAGCAAATTCAATAGGTGAAAGTGATTTTAAATAATAATTATTTTTTTTATTTTTCATACAATTCCTTTCTTCTTAATTAAAAAAAATATTTCTAATTTAAATTTAGTTTATCAATTTTAATATATTTTTTTAAAAAACTATTAATTAAAAAAAATTATTTTTTTTATTTATTTTTTAAATTATTTATGCTAAAATTTTGCAAAAATTTGCTAAATGAGTTAAACAAAAAAATAAAATAAAGTTTAAAAATTCTCCTAAAAATAGGAGAATTAACTTAATTTTTTAACATTTATACGATCGATATAATCTAAAATCGCCATACCTACACCATTTTGATTATATCTTGATGTGTGATATTTTGCTCTTTTTTTAGTTTCTTCTGTAGCATTTTCCATCGCATATGAAAATCCTGTAATTTCAAACATAGATCAATCATTTGGGCTATCACCAATTGACATAACATTTTCTGGCAATTCATTAAAATGATTTTCTAAAAATCATTTTAATGCTAAACCTTTTGATGTGTTTTTGGCAGTTATTTCAATATGTTCGTCTCTCATTTTAGCAATAGTTACATCAATAGTTTTAAGTTCATTATATGCATTTAATATTGTATTTTTATCACCAAATAATTCCATTTTCACAATATCCTCTTTTGGTTCGAATAAATCTATAACTTCATCAGAATTCAAAAGTGAATAATCGTAACTTTTTGAATGTTCTTTTCAACGGTTAAATGTATAAAAATTATTTAAATCTCAAAAATTAATTTGTGTATTATTTTTTTTAGCTACATCAAAAATTATTTGCTGTATTTTTTTTGGGATTATATTTTTAAAAATATATTTTTTTTCTTCATTATCGAAGATCGTTGCTCCATTAGATGTAATTAAATATTTTACATTCAATTCAGAAGCTAATTTTTGTATTCTGCTAAAAGCGGGATTTCCTGTTGCGATAACAAAATTTCCGCCTTTGTTTTGAAAATTTAAAATACTTTCTTTAACATCATTTGAATATTCAAATTTTTTTCCGTAAATTGTTCCATCAATATCTGAAAACACTATCATATTTTTCATAATATAATTATTTTAGCAAATTATTTTTTATTTTTTTTAACATTTAATTTATAGTGATATCTAAAAAATTTATTATATAGTTTAATCGAAACAAATGTTATACATAAAAAAGCAAAAATAAAAATTGGTATCAATCATAAAAAGTTAAATTGATTGTTATTTTTTTTACTTATTTCATTTTTTAGTCAATTTTTTTTCAAAACATCAATATTTTCATTTTCTGAAATATTATTAAAAACATCGACAAAAAAATAATTCAATGTTTTTTTATTATTTATAGCTTTTACTTTGATTTTATAAATATTTTTACCTTTTTTGTTAATTAGTTTTATTAACTCATTAGAATTATTTATGTTTTCAATAACATAATCTTTTTCATAAACTAATAAATATTTATTTAAATATAAATTAATTTTTTCTATTATTTTCTTTTTAATACAATTAAAATTGCTGCAATTTATATTAATTTCTAATCTTAAATTAGATAAATCAAATAAAAAATTTTTTGTTTCTTTTTTATAAGTAACATTAAAATTTATTTCATTAATAAAATTTTCATATATTCCTTTTATTTTGAAATTTATTAATTTATTTGGATTTATTACTAATGAATTTATTGTATTTAAAAAATCCTCAATTTCAATTTCTTTATTTAGTTTAAATTTAAAATCATTTATTTTTAAATTAATATGTTTTTCAATTAAATTTTTAATATTTTGAAATTCTACATTTTCTTCCAAAATTAAATCATCTATTTTAATTAATGATAAATCTACTATTGTTTTAAGATCGATTTCAGAATTATATTTGTTATAAATTTCAATTATTTTACTACCTTTAATATTTTTTAAAGTATTTTTAGTTGTTTTTACCTTAATAAAAATTGAATTTTCATTTTTATCTAATAAATTAACAATTTCTTCTAATTTATCTTCTAAATTTTCGATTTCATAATCAAGTTCATAAACATATTCGTTTGGTAAATTATTTTTAATAAATTCTAATATTTTTAAAAGAATTTTATTTTTATCACTTTGTCCATTAAGGTTCAAAAAATTACTATTAAAGTTTTTAAAAATATCATTTTTTTTAATTAAACTATTATTTAAAAAATCTGGAATATTTAGAATTAAAAATTTATCATTTGAATTTATATAAAAATTGTCAGAAAATTCATTTAAAACAAAAAACGAAAAAATTAAACTTTGTTTTTTATATTCTGTAATATAACTCACTTTATCAAAATGTTCAAAATTAAACATTTTATTATTCAATAAATTGTAAAAATCATCTTTATTTTTCGATTGATTAATTATCGAATTTAAATAAATATCATTAATTTCAGGAATTATTCTTATTTTTAGATTTTCATTTAAATTTTTATAATTTTCCAATCTATCTTTTTTTCAATTGACATTAAAATATTGTAAATCATTTTCTATTTTAGTATTGACGTTAAATGAATTATTATTTAATTTAAAGATGAATTTTAAAATATTTTTATATTTTTCATCAATTTCTATTTCATAATCAATAAAATTTTTATTTTCAAAATCTTTTAAAAAAGTTTTTTTATCATTTTCGCTAGGTGAAAATTGTTCATAATTAATTTTAGAAGTATAATTATTTAAACTTTCTACATCAACGATTGGACTAATAATATTAATTTGTTCTTTATTAAAATGAAAAAATCTTGCATCTGAAACATATAATTTTCAATATTCAATTATTTCATCATATGTTAAATTTTTTGCATTTATTTTATCAATTTTAAATTTTTTATAAAGATATTCTAATAAGTGTTCGCCCTGAAATGATTCGAAAAAATTTTCAATATAATTAGTTGTAAAAAAATTAGTAAATAATTTTTTATTATCATCATCAATAATATAAACTAATTTATATTTATTCATAGAATTTTCAGCTCTATAACTAAAAAGTCATAATCCTGAAAATGAAAAATATTCATTTTCGCTAAATAATAAATTTAAATTAATTCCATCTTTGTTTATTATAAAATTTTCAGTATCCTCAATAATTGAAATATTTTCATTATTAGTATCTAATTTAAAAATTTTTAAATTGTTTTCTTTTATATTTAAATTTAAAGATAAATTTATTCCTTTTTTAACAATATATGCCTCAGCAATAAAACCAATTTTTTTATTTTTAGATGAGAAATTTAATTCATTATTTTCATCATAAGGATCTTGTAAAAATCTTGTATCTTTTGGTAAAGTATTATTTTTATATCTAGAAAAATCTACTCACACTAATTCACTTTTTACACCATTTTCAATATTGATAAAAGGATCGTAATCTTTATTAGGTATTTTTTCTCCATTTTTATCTAATATTTCTTTATTATTTATTTTTAAGTAAGGTTCAATTAATTTCCTTTGTTCTAAATTTTTTTCTGGATTTCAAGCATATCATTTAACATTAAGTTTTAAATTTTCATTTAAAATTTTTATTACTTTAGTTCATCTAAAAACTTCTTTTTCGCTATTTTCATTAGGATTTTTTTCAAATTTTACTAATTCTATTTTATATTCATTATTATTTGAATTTAAATTATTAGATAGATCAACAAAAAAATTTTGATCTAAAACGTCTATTTTAACGCCGTTTATTAGCAAAATTTCATCTTCTTTAAGAGTTGATTTAAATTTAATTTTTACAGGACTATTATATAATCATGCCCCACCATAATTTATTGAAATTTTTTTATCATTTTTTAATCTTTTTGGAAAATCCTTTTTTATATCTAATGAATTTATGTTCGTTTGATCTAAGTAATAACCGGGTATTATTAATAATCTTTCTGATATTTTTAAATTATCAAATTTATTTGTTTTTTTATAATTAATTTTAATTAACTGCTCATTTATTTTTATTATTTGTTTGTTACCATTTATAGGATCATTATATTCAATAAAAAAATCTAAAAAATCTTTTTTATTAACTTTGATTATTTTGTATTTTATTAAAAATTGTTTATTTATTAAAGTATTTTTGCTATTTAAAAAACTTTTTATTTTTTCGTCTAAATAATCTATATTATTTTTATAATCTTTTAAATTATTTAATTCTATTTTTGTTAAGCCGTTTTCACTACCTAAATCAGAATTTATTGTTAATTCGTTTGTTTTTATAAACTCTTTTTTAAAAATATCTTGAAATTTTTCTATTTTACTTAATAAATTAAATTTAGATTCTACAAATTCATCATATAAAATTTTATAATTAAAGTTTAATTTAAATCTAAATTTACTGATTCTTGTTTTAAGTTCAGAAGGATAATAATCATAATAATTTTTTTGTTCTGTTGTTATATAAAAATTTAAATCAATTCTTAAATTAGTGATATAAAATTCTTTAATTATATGATTTTGTTTTTGGTAATTATCTATTTTTTCGTTTTTTCATTTTGTAAGTTTTTCAAAAATTAAATGTGATAAATCTTTTCCTGAATTTCCAAAATCATAAAATTGAAGATTATTATAATTTTGTGTATTTTTATTAACTCCAAAATAAAATTTTAATTTACTTAGCGAATTATCTAGTAAATTTATTTTACTACTAGTTTCCTGATTGGCGAATTCACCATCATCATATTCTAAACCCCTTGGTCTTGCTGTAGAGCCTATAAATTCCTGTTTTTTTTGATTACTTCATCCTTCTAATCCTTGTGCTATGTTTATACCGGAACCGTATCATCTATCTGTGATGTAGTTATATCAGCGAAAAGGAAAAAATGTATATCCTTGTTTATGTCAATAGCTATGTGTTGCTATTTTTTTATTACTTCTAGTTCCATCATAAAAAACTGTAAATGGATTATCTTCTGAATTTAAATATGAAAAATTTTTTTTAGAATCGTTATAATTTAAAAGTTGCTCAATATTAAATTCATTTCAACCAAAATATTCGCTTGAAGAATAATTTTGATTTTTTTTGTATGAATTTTGTTCAATTTCATTTTTTGTTTTTTGCGAAATTGTTACACAAATATAAATTGGTATAATAATAGAAAATAAAAAAATAGTTTTTAGTTTTTTAAATAAATTAAATAAAAAGTTTCTCTTTTTCATAATCATTATAATAGAACTTAAAATGCATTTTTCTTTTTTGTGTACTTATTAATAAACATTCTCCAATACCTGAATTTATAATAAAATTAAAATCATTTTCGTTAATTAAATTTAAACTTGATGAATTGTTATTTAAATCAGGATTGTATAGTTTATTTATTATTTTTATATCATCACCTGGAATATTAAAAATAAATTTATATTGAGAATTTTTCAAAATTCCACTAGCTTTATTAACAATTTTTTCATTTAAAGTAAAATCTGAAGCATTTTGGGTTGATGTAATTAATGATCCTTTAAATTTTCTTATAGTTTTTGCAATATCAAATAAAAAATCTAAAATTTCACTATTTTTATTATTTATAAATTTATGAACCTCATCAAAAATCAACATTGTTTTTTTATTTTCTGAAAAAAAGTTGGTGTTAATTTTATTTAATATAAGTTGAAAAATTAAATAAAAAAATGCATTTATATTGGATTTTGTTGAATTTTCAACAAATGTTTTGGAATCTATAACTATAAAATCACTATTTAAATTTATGTTTGTAAAATCATTATAATTTTTTGAATACATTCCAAAATCTTCAAAATTTATTTTTAATCATTCTAACAATTTAATTTTTTCTTTTTGGTAGATATCTTTATATTCTAAATTTTTATATTCTATTTTTTCTAAAATTTTTATTCAATCACTAATTATTGGATATTCGTTAGATTTAAAATTTTCAAAACTTTTGCTTTCATCATAAAAATTTCATTTTTGATAAAGTAATTTTAAAGATTGCAAAATAATTGTTTCTTTTTCTTCATTTCAATTATTAATTAAAATTTTTATTCAATTTATAAAAAAACTTATATGTTTAGAAATAATAATTTCCTTTTTTAAAAATTTGTTGTTTTTGTCATGAATAAAAATTTCTAAAGGGTTGATAGTTGTCGATCCTCCCCCTAAATCAATTCATGATAAATTTAAAATATTTTTTAAATTTTGATATTCTCTTTGAGGATCTACAATTATGATTGAGCTATCGTTTTGCATTCCAAAATTTAGAGCAATTTTTTTTATAGCCGTAGTTTTTCCTCTTCCTGATGTACCGAAGAAAACACAGTTAGAATTTGTATGAAAATGTGTTCTTTTTCATATATCTAAAATAATCGATTGCTTATTATTGTTTCCTAAATAAAACATGTTTTTGTCAATATTTTTTTCAAAAGTAAATGGTCAAGAATATGCAATATTTCTTGAGACCATTTCAATATTTTCTTTTAATCAATTAAAATTATTAAAACCAAAATATGAATATGCTTCTAATTGTTTAAATAAAAGTTTGTTTACTTTTGAATTTTCAAGTTTGATATTTTTATATAAAGAATTTTTTAAAGTATTTTTTAAATTTTGTTTACTATCAGAAAAAGTTAAAAATAAAATAGAAGTATCGAAAATTTTTTGATTTTGATTTAAAACTAAATCCATTACTTCATCTATAGCTTCAATATATTTTGAATCTTTTTTATTTCGATATATAGATTTTTTATTAAATGCTATAGATGTCAAAATTTTATCATTTGCTTTATCTAACAATTTTTGATAGTCATCATCAATAAGTGGAGAAATATGTCAAATAGCAAATGTGTTTGTTGAATTAAAAAATGTATCTGCCCATCCTGCATTTAAGTCTGTAGCATATTCGCTGATTGTATTTATTTTTGCATATAAATCATTTATTTTAAAATAACTATTTTTAAATTTTAAACTTTTAGGAATTACATTATTTAAATCTAAATCATCTTTATTTTTTTCTATAATTTCATGAAAAATATTTAAAAAATTTAAAACTTGGGCTTTATTTAATGTTTTTAAATTTATTTCACATTTTTTAAAATAATTTATGACTTGAGATAATTCATTATCTATAAAACTTTTTTCTTTATGATATATAGCTAAAATATATCTATTATTTATTTCGTTATCTGTTAATTTTTCAAAATCATTTTTTTGAGAATAAAAGTAATTAAATTGATTTTTTTCAAGTTCAGAAATACTTTCTTTATTTTCAAAATCTAATATTTTTTCATTCAAAATGTTTATATTTTGTTTAAATTCGTTTTTAACATTAATTTTTACAAAACTAATTTTAAAATCTAATAAATTAAAAAAAGATGTTATTTGATTTAAAAAATATTTTTTATCTTCTAAATTATGATTCCAAATATTTAAACCTTTTAATTCTAAAAATGTTACATATTTTAAATTATTTGTTTTTTTAGTTTTTAGCTCTAATACTCCATTTTCATCTAAATTTTTATATTTTGAAAAAAAACCTGTATTTGAGCCATTTGAACTAATTGTATAATTTTTATTTACTAAAGAAAATTTAATGTAATTCCAAATAAAAATTCATAATCTTACATTTTGACTAGGTATAAAAATCATTAATGGTAATGAAAATAATAATAAAAAAATTATTAAAACAAATGAAATTATTTTTTTATGCGAAACAAAATCTGGAATTGCAAATCATCCTATTAAAAAAGAAGAACATATAATAGCAATTAAAAATATAAAATCTGATAAATAAAAATTTTTTGCTAAAACTAATTTATTTTTCTTAATATTTTTAGGTTGTAACATTATTTATCCTTTTATATAAATTTATAAATTTATCATTTCTAAATTGATCATTTTTTGAATATGTAGAATTATTTACTTTTGAATAAAAAGAATTTTTATAAGTTTCAAAAGAAAAAGTTTTTTTATTTTTTAATTTATTCTTTAATGTTTCAATACTTAATTTTTCATTATTTTTATTAAAATTTTGTATATTATTTTTTAAATTTTTATAAAAATTATTTTTATTGCTTGAAAAATAATTTATATTTTTTAATAAATTACTAGTTTCTAAAAAAATATTTTTTAATTTATTTTCTTCACCTAATAGTTCAGAAATAATTTTATTAGTTTTAATTATTCCAATTGCTCCTCCTATAGAAATGAAAAAACTGAAAAAATTTTTTTGAAACGAAGATAATTCATTTATATTTAAAATTCATTCATTTGTTATTTTTAAATAAAAATCAAAAATTTTAAATAATAAAACAAAAATAAAAATAGATAGTGATTTTGAAATAAACATTTCTTTTCATCTTAAAAATTTTTTGTTTTGATTAATTAATAATGTCGAAAAAACAAATGGTGAAATTAAAAATAAAATAAAAATTTGAAATATTTTGTTTAAAATTTTTATAAATGCTTTTGAAAATATAGAAATAAGTGATATACCTGTTATTGAAGGGAAAAACATTAATTCGAAAGTAGATATTTTTAGATTTTTATATGAATTAAAATCTAAAGGTGAAAAATCATTAAATTTTGAAATGTTTGTCCATATATTTACATCAATATTTTCATTTCTTAAGTTATTGAAAATATTTTTAGCAACATTCGGATCGTTTTGATAAGATATTGAAAAAATATTTAACATTTGCGAAATAAACGCAAAAAAAACAAATAAAATAAAAGGAAAACCAAAAATCATAATAATTGTTGGTATTACTTTTTTAAGTGAATTTAAAATTTCGAATTTATTAAAATGATTTTTTCCTTTTAATGTAAATTTAATAATTATATATAAAAATATTGATAAAAAAACAAGTGAATTTAAAACAACAAAAACATGAAAAAAAATTGGAATTTTAAAATCTTCAAAATTATAGTTGGTATCTTTTTTCTTAAAAAACAGAAAATTTATTATTTGATTTTGCTCAATATATTTAATTAATTCTCAAATACCAGATAATAATTTATAAGGAATTTTAATAGTAATTAATCAAAATAAAGAAAAAATTGGATAATATAAATGATTAACTATACTTTGTACTAAGTTTGAAATGTTTGAGTACTTCCTATAGCTTCAGATGATAAATTAATAGCAAAATTTAATCCTACAGAAAAAATCGCTATTGTCATTACAAAAACTATTAATATAATCATTAAATGTACTAAATAATTTTTTCTTTTTTCACCAGATGTATAAGAAATTTTTATACCTGTAACTATAAGTGCAATCATAAGCGCAAAAGCTATAATTCCTGAAAAAGCCGAAAGTGCTACAAATCCTAATCTTTGAGTTTCATTACCAATTTTTTTAATAACATCATCACTATTGCTGGTTAAATATTTTATATTGCTGAAATTACTTAACTGAATATTTCAACTCATTTTTTTTAACCTCTAAATCTTTTATTGAAGTTATTAAATTTGCACCTTGTTTAATTAATATTGTATTTCCATCTTCCTCATCATCTTCTCAATCACCTGGAAAGCAAAATATTTCTTTTCCCATATTTAAAAAATGATTAACTAAATTCATAATTCCGCTATTAGCTTTAGATGAATAGATAACTAATGAATTAGCGATAGAAGCCATTATTCTATTTCTATTTTTTAGTCGAAATTTAGTAATTTCGGTGTTATCAGGATACTCTGAAATTACTAAATTATTATCATTGATAACAAATTTATTTGAAAAAAAAGGATCATTAACTCCATTTACCGAAACATAAATAATTTTTCCATCATTATTTTCAAAATAATTTATTATATTTTGATCTAAATTTTTATAGCTTGCTGTTATTAAAACATTATTTTTATTCACTTCAGGTAATGATTGTTCTAAATATTTTTTAACTTTGAAAGTATTTTTATCACCTGTGAGCGCGATTTTATTTTTATTTTTTAAAAGTTTAATATTTCCTTTGTAAAAAATTACAAATGGTGGTTTATCTAAAAATTTAAATTCTTTGGGATAATTTTTATCTAAAATTGTAATAGCTTTAATTTTTTGCAACTTTAGATCATCTTCTATTTTTAAAATTTGATCTTTATCTATTTTTTCTTGTCTTTTGAGTGCATTAAAAATTGAATAAAAATCACCTTGATATTTTATTGAAAAGTATATTAAAACTGAATTCATTTTTTCCTCCAATCAAAAATAGATAAAATTTTAAATAATTATTAAAAAAAGGAAAAAAATGTGAAAAAGCTAAATAGTAGAATTTTTTTAATGTTATAATTACAAAATGCCAAATAATTGATATAAAAATAGAATAATAACTAAGAAAAAAAGAAATATTTGGCAAAAAATTCTTACTTTTTTAGTAATTATTCCTTTAAGAATAGCTGTTACTCCTAAATGATGAAAAAAAAATAATATTCAAACAAAAGTTTTAATCCAAAGGAGCGTAAAAAAAATTTCTTCTCATGAATTTATTTTTATCCCTTCAGGTTTTGCCTTTTATTCTTTTATTTCATTCATCCCGATTTTAGCTTTATCATTATCAACAATTAATTTATTAAATATTGAAAAATTATTTAATAATTTTTTTGATAATTCAATTGAAGATTATATTTCAAGCCAAATTATTAGTCGTTATATTCCTGGGATTGATAAAGTAATTCAAACCTTGCCTAAACAATGAAATTTAATTGATACAGATGAAATTACTTTTTTAATTTTATTTTTTTCTTCTTTATGAATTTCTTCTTCAGGTTATGCTAAATTTATTACTAGTCAATCAATTATTTATGATCATAAAAATTTAGGGAATTGATTCATAAATCGGTTAAAAGGCTTTGTAATTGTTGTTTTTATATCAATTTTTTTAAGTTTTTTACTAATAACAGCAGCTTTTGTCTTTAAATCACTTGAAAATATTTATTCTTCCAATTCAGTTATTTATATTTTATTTTTTTATTTTATTTCATCATTTTATATTTTGTTATTTTTTTACTTTATTTGATTATTTTTATTAAAATATACACCAACATTTAAAACTAAAATTAAAGAAATATATCCAGGAGTTATTTTAAGTTCTTTAGCAACAGTTTTATTTACTACTATTTTTGGTTATGTATCATCAATAAAAATTATTGATTATCGAAAATTCGGAGTTTTTGCTACTTTTTTATATTTAGCTCCTTTTAATTTTTTTCTTTCATATATTTTATATTTTGGCATTATTATAAATGAAGCTTTTTATAAAAGTTTTATTAGTAGTAAAACTAAAAATAAATATAAATATCAAAATAAAAAATTTTAAAAATAAAAATACAACCTTGTTAAATTTAAGGTTGTATTTTTTATAAATATCAAAACTTAAAAAATTTAGTTAACTTTTTTAAGAATGGATTTTTTTGACATTTCTTTTTTGGAATGATATTTGGATAATAGTCAAATAGTAAGCATTTGAACAACAGCTCCAACTAAAATAGCTCCTAATCAGAAAATAATTCCAAATGCAAGAGAAAGTCCAAAACTATCAAAGTATGAAGATTTTAATAAAAATGCAACAAATATTCCACCATGAGGCGCAATTATTTGTGTTCCTAATATTCCACATAATAATCCAGTTACTGCTCCACCTATTATATTTGCAGGAATTAAAATTTTTGGTTTTGCTGAAGTATAAGGAATAGCTCCTTCAGAAATAAATGATAAACCAAAAATTATATTTGATCATTTACCAAGTTTAAGTTCTTCATTTGTTCATAATTTTTTATGAACAAACATTGATAATGAAATCCCTAATGGAGGTACCATACCAGCCGCCATAGCAATAGCCATAGCTGTTGAATGTTTAGCTGATCCTGAAGAAGTTATTGTAAATACAGCAAAAACATATGCTGCTTTATTAATAGGCCCTCCTAAATCAACAGCCATCATTACTCCGATTATTATTCCTAATAATCAAACTAAATAAATATTATCTGTAATTAGACCTAAAAATAAATTTAGTCCATAGTTTACATAAATAAATAAAATGTTCACAGCTCAAAATACAAATGCAATTAAAAGCGTTCCAATTAACGGTATTAATAATATATTTTTAATTCCCATTAAATTTTTTGGTAAATGATTAAAAATATATTTATTCATCAAGTCTAAAGCTATTACAATGAAAAATGCACCTAAAATAGCCCCAATAAATCCTGAACCAGTTTCTAGAATTTTACCAGCATTAACTCCTAATGTACTTTTGAGGAATGAATAAGTAGCAGATAATTTTCCAGATGCTATTAGGCCTATTACTAATGAAGGTAAAATTGCAATCCTTCCTTTTATAGCATAGGCAATAAAAATTGTTAATATTGGGATAGCAAAACCTAATGCTTGTCCACCAATAGTCATAAATCAAACAGATACGCCATTATTACTTCCATAAGTAGCTAAAAAATTTGAATTATTAAGATCTTTGCCTTGAATAAGACCAATAATAGAATCTAAAATAAATGCAATAGCAATCATAATTCCACCAAAAACAACAAATGGCAACATGTGAGAAACACCATTCATTATTGATTGATAAATTTTTCTGCTAAAGTTTTTTTGCTTAAATGAAAATGGTTCATTTTCATTTAAAGAACTTGAATCATTAGATTCAGAAACTTTAATTTTTCTACCTTTGAATTCTAAAGCATTTTTAATATATAACTCAGGATTGTGAATTGCATTTTTAGTTGATATTTCTAAAACATTTTCATGATTAGCAAATCTCTTTTTATCAATTGCACGATCAGTAGCTAGAATTATTGATTTTGCATTTTTAATATCTTCACTAGATAATAAATTATCAATTCCTTCTGTTCCTTGAGTTTCTACCTTAATTTTAATATTTAATTTTTTAGCAGCTTTTAATAAATTTTCCTTAGCTAAAAAAGTATGAGCAATTCCTGTTGGACATGCTGTAACTGCTACTACATCATAATTAGTTATTTTTTCAATATCATTATTTTCTTCAATAGCTTTTATTTTTTGTTCATATTTGTTAATAAGAGTTAAAAATTCTTTATTTGTTTTGATATTTTCAAGCTCTTTTTTAAATTTTTCATCTAATAAAATCTTAGAAATATTCTGCAAAATATTAATATGTTTTTCAGCATCTTTTTTATTTAATGCAATTGCAAAAATAAATTTAACTTTTTGATTATCAAAAGAATTTCAATCAATTTCATTTGTTTTAAGAAAAACTAATGTTGATGTTTTAATATCTTCAGATAAAATATGAGGAACAGCAAATTGTTCACCTATTGCAGTACTCTCTCTCTCTCTCTCTAAAAAGACTGTAAATTTTATCTGAATTATTAGTAAAATTATTTTTCAAAAGTTCTTTTGATACAAAATTTAAAACTTCATTTTTATTATTAAATTTTTCATCAATAAAAATTAATTTTTCATTTTTAAATCATTTAACTAAATTCATTAAATTTTCCTTTCTTTTTTTTATTTTCATAATATATTATATATAAAATATATAAAAAAAATAAAGTTATTGGCAATAACTTTATTTTCCTAAAATAAACATTCAAGCGCAACACTTTTGTGTTTGTGCTTTTATTTTACAATTTTTTATTAAATAAACAAAATATTTATAAAAAAA
>NZ_JNJY01000004.1 GCF_000701825.1 Mycoplasma collis ATCC 35278 | reverse complement strand
TAATAAAATTGATGGAAATTTTGAAAAATACGATGAATCAATTTTAGAAAATAATTTAATAAAACTAGAAAAAAATGAATTAGTTTATAGCATGTATGCGACTCCAGCTCTTTCAGCTATTAATGAAAATTATGAAAATCTATACATAAATCAATCTTTTTGCAAAATTATTCCTAATAGTAAAATATTAGATATAAAATATTTGAATTTTTATTTTGATAAAAATAGAAATAATTTTATAAAACTAGCTTCTGGTACAACACAAAAAAATTTGAATACAATAATAATAAAAAATTTTATTATTAACACCCCACCTTTAAAACTTCAAAATTCATTAATAAGCATTATTGGTGTTTAAATTAGAATCTATTTTTTTATTTAATGTACTATCAACAAATTTGATAGTTTTTTTTACAGCTCTTTGTTGATAAGGTCTTAATAAAATGATTCTTTCTTTTGTTTTTTGAAAAAGAAAATAATTTTCTAAATATTCTTTGAATTTATTTTTATTTAAAAAATCACTTATTAAATGATCGCTAGTATTACCATTTTCAGAATTTCATAAAAAGGATGAATTTTTGTTTTCATTTACATTATTAGCCATTAATTTTACAAAATTAAAATTTGTACCAACTAATATTTGAATAAAACGTAAAACACCATTTGATAAAACATTGTTTTTGTATCTATTCTGTATATCTTTTATTGCATTTTCTACATTAATATTTTTATCTTTAAATTCAAATAAAACGAAAGGAAATCCATTGATTAATATTAAACTATCAAATCTTTTTCTTTCTTGTGTTTGTGCATTTTTTAAACCAAATTGATTAACTACATAAAAATTATTATTTTCTCAATTATCTCAATCAATGAATTTTAATCTAATTATTTTATTTTCATTTTTTCGATGAATTTTAATTGAATCATAACCTCACAATCATTGAGAAAAACTTATTTTTTTGGTACTTGCAGAAGTTATATATTTATAAATATTTTTTTGTTCTTCAGGATTTAAAACGATATTATTTAATCTTTCAATTTCATTAAAAATTAACTTTATAATATCATCTTCATTTTTAATATTTAAAAGATAAATATAATTTTCATTTTGAACTAATTTATTTATAAATTCTTTTTCATATAATAATTCTTGCTGTTTTTGCTTCATTTTTATCCTTTGATCAAAATATTTTTATAGTAATCAAATCTTTTTTGTAATATTTGTTCTTTTTTTTCTAATAGTTCAATTTTTTTATAAAGTGGTTCTATAATGCTTATATATGACACACTACAGGAAGTGGTAAAACAATTACATCTTTTAAAATAGCTGATATTCTTTCAAAAAGGTTAGATGTAGATCATGTTATTTTTTTAGTGGATAGAGTTGATTTAAATACTCAAACATCTAATGAATTTCAAAGCTTTATTTCACATAATAAAAATGAATTACTAGAAAATTTAAATCAAAAAGATGGAAAAACTTTAGCAAAAATTTTTGATAATGGAATAGAAAAATTAATTATTACCACAATACAAAAAATGTCTGATATTCCAAATAATCAAAAATTATTACATAAAATTATGAATAAAACATTAATTTTTATAATTGATGAATGTCATCGTTCTACCGCGGGAACAATGCTTAAAAAAATTAAAAATCATTTTAAAAATAGCATTATGATTGGTTTTTCTGGTACTCCTATTTTTGAAAATGAAGAAAGAAAAACAGCTAATATTTTCGGAAATCAGTTAGATGTCTATAATATGAAAAATGCTATTGAAGATAAAAATGTCTTGCCTTTTAATATTAGAGATTTTTTTGTTTCAGAACTTGATAATGTTTTTTATAAAAATAATGAAATATTTAGATTACCAAATAATAATCCTCAAAAACTTGAAAAAATAATGGAAATTATTCAAGAAATGCATCATAGTTTTACTATAAATAATAACTATAATGCTATTTTTGCTTTCGATAATATTGAAAATATGCTTACCTTTTATAAAATGTATTTAGATAAAAAAATAGAACATATTTTTATGACTCCTATTTTTTCAAACGAAAACACAATAGAAGAAATAAATCAAGAAAATGAAAATTCAACCAAAAAATTAATTGAAGAATTTAAGCCAATTATTATTGAAAGATATAATCAAAAATTTGATAAAAAATTCGATGTTGAAAATTTTGATAAATATATTAATGATGTTCAATATACATTTAAAGATTATGATCCTATTAAAGGAATAAATATAGTTTTAGTTGTTGATATGTTATTAACAGGTTATGATTCCCCAAAAACAAATACAATTTATATTAATAAAAAATTAAAAAATCATAGTTTAATTCAGGCATTTTCAAGAACTAATAGAAATTATAAATATGATAAAAAACATGGTTATGTTATTAATTTTTCTCTTTCAACTCAAGAAATAAAAGAAGCATTTTTGATTTATGCTAATTCTAATTTAAGTGATATTCAAAATATTGTCTATGGCGATACATACAAAAAAGTTTATAATGATTTTTTACATCTCTATGAAAAAATTAAATTAAAAATCAATGAAATATATGATTTTGAAAAAAATGAAGTGATCATAATTAAAGACGATGAGAAAATAAAAGATATTTTTAGTAATTTAAAAAATTTATTTATAACTCATGATAATTTAAAAACTTTTTATGAATATACTGAAGAAAAACCAATTACAGATGAAATTTTTAATGATCTAAACTTATATAAAAAAATAATTTTAGAATATAAAATTTATGCAAAAAAAGAAAATAAAATATTAGATGAATTTGAAATAATTATTCATGATTCATCAGATATTAAATATCAAGAAATAATAGTAGATAAAAAATACTTAGATCTTTTATCTTGTTTAAATTCAAATTGCAAAATAAATTATTTAAATTTTGATAAAGATAAAGTTCAATCTGATTATTTAAAAATACTTGAAGAATTAGATAAAGATTTAAAAAATGGTAAGATAACAAAAGTTATTTATGATTTTTCATTTTCGCTTAACGAGACATGATATGAAAAATTTTTAGACATTTTTTTCAACAATGAAAACAATTTATCATACGAAGAAAAAGTCAGTGAAATTGAAAAATATAAACTAAATTTAAAACAAGATGCTTTATTTAAAACTGAAATTAAATGATTTAAAGAATTTAATTCTCAATTCCCTGAAATTGATTTAGATCTTTTAAAAGAAGATTGAAATTCAAGAATAAAAGAAAAAAATATTGAAGAAATCTGAAAATCTCCATGATTGAAAAAATTAAGAAGAGAAGTAAAAACAATAACTACAAATGATACTGAGGATTTAATAAATTCATTTAGAACTAAATTAGAAACTGTTTTACTTTTTATAGAAAATGAAAATTTTGAATAATAAAAAAGGAGCTTTAAAATGCAAAATAGTCAACAATTAATAACAACTGTAAATAAAATTTGTGACGAATTATGAAAAACAATGGAAGCTACCGAATATAGAGATTATATAATGGGTTTTTTATTTTATAAATATTTATCAGAAGCTTCTGAAAAACATTTTAACGATTATAAAAAAAGACTTAATAATATTTCTTATCAAGAATTTGATGAAAATAATAATCAATATTCAGAAATTAAAAAATTAATTTTTAAAGATGAAGAAGGTTTTTTTATTGATTATAAATATAGCTTTCAAAATATGGTACAGTTAATCAAACAAGATAAAAATATTATTTCTTTACTTGAAGAAGCATTTGAAAAAATAGAACAAGCTAATTCTGATTTAGATGTTGAAAACAAAGATTATTTTAAAGATTTATTTAAAAGTATTGATTTAACTGATAAAAATTTAGGAAATATTGATGAAGAAAAGGAAAAAACAATTCGTTTTATAATTTTAGAAATCAACAATTTAAAATTAAATATGGAAGATAGTGATCATTTTGGTAATGTATATGAACACTTACTTTCTAAATTCGCAAGTGCTTCTGGTAAAAAAAGTGGAGAATTTTATACCCCCTCTTCAGTTGCTGAATTAATAGCTAAAATCGCAACCCATAATAGAACTAAAATTGAAAAAGCATATGATCCTGCTTGTGGTTCAGGTTCATTATTAATTAAATTAATTCGTAAAGTTAAATATTTTGGCAAAATTTATGGACAAGAAATAAAAAATGCAACATACAATTTAGCAAGAATGAATTTTATTTTAAGAGGTGTTGAATTCTCGAAAATTAGTGTTTTAAATGGAAATACACTTTTAGAGCCGTTACATTTAAAAGAAAAAGATACTTTCGATTGTATAGTAGCTAATCCACCTTTTAGCTTAAAATGAAATCCTTCTAATAATATGTTAAGTCAAGATATACGTTTTAACCCTTTTCCAACTTTAGCTCCTAAAAAATACGCTGATTTAGCTTTCTTACAACATATGCTCTATCATGTTAAACCGAAAAATGGAATTATTGTATCTGTATTTTCATTAGGTGTATTACATAGAGTTAATCCAAAAGCTGAAAGAGATATTAGAAAATATTTAATTGAAAAAAATTATATTGACACAATTATTTTTATTCCTAATAAACTTTTTTATAATACATCTATCCAAACTTGTATCATAGTTGCAAGAAAAGATAAAAGCTTCAACGATAAAGGTATTTTCATGATTAATGCTAGAAAGGAATTTAAAGTCGCTCCTAATCAAAATATACTCTCTGAAAAAAATATTAGTAAAATTTTCGAAACATGAAGAGATAAAAAAGAAATAGAAAATTTCTCAAGATATATTAATTATGAAGAAATTGTTGATAATGATTATTCTTTATCAATGGAATTATATGGAATAAGTAATAAACAAGAAGGAGGAGAAATTGATATTGAAAAAGTTGAATTAGAACTTGCACAAATTGATAAAGAAATTCAAGAGCAAGAAAAATTATTTAAAGAAAATTTGGCTAAATTTGAAAAAGAATTAAAAGAAAATGATTAATAAAGAAATAAAATAATAAATTTAATTAATAATATTTGTTATTTTATTTTTTTTAATTTATTTTTTTGATTAAAATTTTCTATAATTTATCATTTATAAATATAATAAAAAACTTTATATATAATATATAATTTAACATTATGGCTAAAATTATAATTGGACTTTCAGGTGGTGTTGATTCATCAGTTGCTGCTTATTTATTAAAACAACAAAATCATGAAGTTATTGGTGTTTTCATGAGAAATTGAGACTCAATAGTAAATAATGATGTTTTAGGTAATAAAATAAATCAAAATCAATGTCCACAAGAAAAAGACTGGCAAGATGCACAATTGGTGGCAAAAAAACTTAATATACCTATATATAGAAAAGATTTTATTAAAGAATATTGAGATTATGTTTTTGAAAATTTTATTTCAGAATATAAAAAAGGCAGAACTCCTAACCCTGATATTTTATGTAATAAATATATAAAATTTGAACAATTTTTAAATTATGCACTTACTGAATTTAATGCTGATTTTATTGCTATGGGTCATTACGCTAAAGCTAAAGATGGCAAATTATTTGTGGCAAAAGATCAAAATAAAGATCAAAGTTATTTTCTTGCTCAACTTTCTAACTTTCAATTATCTAAAACAATTTTTCCTTTAGCTGATTTAGAAAAATCAAAAGTAAGACAAATAGCTAAAGAATTAGATCTTATTACAGCTGAAAAAAAAGATTCGACAGGTATTTGCTTTATTGGTGAAAGAAATTTTACTGATTTTTTACAAAATTACATCCCAGCACAACCAGGAAATATTATCGACATTAAAACAAAAAAAATTCTTGGAAGACATATTGGTGCCATGTATTATACACTTGGGCAAAGAAAAGGTTTAAATTTAGGTGGGATGAGCGAGCCATATTTTGTTGTTGGTCATAATATTGAAAAAAAAGAAATTTACGTTGCTCCTTCACAAGAAAAACAATGATTAATTTCTGATAAATTATTAGCCTCTAACTTTAATTTAATTCATAATAATTTTAATATAAATAATTTAAAAGCTAAATTTAGATATAGACAAGAGAGTATTGATGTTAAACTTACAATTTTAAATAATAATGAAATTATTGTTGAATATCCACAAGGATTTGAAGCGGTTACCCCCGGACAACATGTTGTTTTATATGAAAATGATAAATGTATAGGTGGAGCTACTATTGAAAAAATATACAAAAATAATAAGGAAATAGATTATGTATAAAAATAAAAAATTATCTTCAAAAGAAATAAGGGAAATATGATTAAAATATTTCGAATCCAAGGATCATCTAAGAATTGAAAGTAAATCTTTAGTACCAGTAGATGATCCATCATTATTATGAATTAATTCTGGAGTTGCTACACTTAAAGATTATTTTTCTGGTAAAAAACAACCTCCAAGTTTAAGATTAACTAATTCACAAAAGGCGATTAGAACAAATGATATTGAAAATGTTGGAATAACAACTAGACATCATACAATGTTTGAAATGCTTGGTAATTTTTCAATTGGTGATTATTTTAAAAATGAAGCAATTGATTATGCTTATGATTTTTTAATAAATGTTTTAGGCTTTGATTTAAATAAATTGTATTTTACATATTTTGAAGAAGATGAAGTAACTAAACAAAAATGATTAGATCTAAAAATCGATCCTTCACACATTATCAAAGGAACAAGAAAAACTAATTTTTGAGATTTAGGTTCAGGCCCTTGTGGACCTTGTACTGAAATTTTTTATGATCGTGGAGAAAAATTTGATAAAAGAGGAATTGAACTTTTAGAAAATGATATTGAAAATGATCGTTTTATTGAAATTTGAAACGTTGTTTTTTCACAATTTAATAATGATGGAGAGAATAACTATACTGAATTAGCACAAAAAAACATTGATACTGGAGCTGGTTTTGAAAGATTAGTTTCTATTATTCAAGATGCTCCAACTAATTTTGATACAGATTTATTTTTACCTATAATTTATGAAATTGAAAAAATGACTGATTATAAATATGATATAAATAATTATTTCACTAAGGAAAAAGTCCAAAGTCAAATTAATACATATTTTAAAATAATCGCCGATCATATGAGGGCTGTTGTTAATGCTATAAATGATGGAGTTATGCCTTCTAATGTATCTAGAGGTTATATTATTAGAAGATTACTTAGAAGATCTTATCGTGTTGGGCTAAAACTAAAAATTAAAAATGAAAGTTTTTTATATAAACTTGTAGAAATAATAAAAAATACTTTGCCATATGATATAAATGTAGAAAAAGTAGCTCAAATAATTCAACAAGAAGAAATTTTATTTTCTAAAACCATTGAACAAGGTCAAAATTTGTTAGAACAAAAAATTTCAAAAGAAAATTTCAATCTTTCAATTGTTTTTAAAATGTTTGAAACCTATGGTTTCCCCTTGGAATTAACTCAAGAAATTTTAGCTGAAAAAAATATTCATTTTGATATAAAAGATTTAGACGAGTATAAGAAAAAACATTCTGAAATTTCTAGAGGAAAAACTAAAATTGCAATGGATACTGTTATTAATCCTTTGGCCAATATTAAAGATAAAATTTCTGAATTTATTGGATATGAACAACATTTTATAAATGCTAAAATTTTATTTTTATCAAATAATAAAGATGAATTAGATATCACTAATAAAGATGAAACATCATATTTAATAGCAGATAAAACAGTTTTATATGCAACAGCTGGTGGGCAAAAACATGATCAAGGTTATTTAGAGCAAGAAGGAGGAAGAATTGAGCTTTTAAATGTTTTTAAAGATAAATTTGGTAATAATATTCATGCAGTTAAAGGTGTTGTTGATAAAAATAAAGAAATAAAAATATATGTTGATGTTAAAAATAGAATAAATTTAGAAAGAAACCATTCATCTACTCATTTATTATTTAAATCTTTAAGAGAAGAATATGGAAGTTATATAAAACAATTAGGTTCAGATAACAATGAAGAGCGTTTAACTTTTGATTTTCCAATAGATCGCAAACCTACTCAAGAAGAAATTAAAAACATTGAAAACAGAGTAAAAAGTTATATTAAAAATAAAATAGATAGAAAATATTTAAATACAACAACTAAAAAAGCGGAAGAAATGAATGCCATAATGACGTTAGAAGAATCTGAATATATGGACCCATTAAATGTTAGATTAGTTGAATTCAAAAATATTACTGTTGATTTATGTGGTGGAACTCACATTTCCAACACTAGCAAAATTGAAGATTTTAAAATCATTAATGTTGAGAATAAAGGTTCTGGAATTTTTAGAATTAGAGCAATTACTTCAAATGAAAAAATAAATGATTTTTATCAAAAAATAATTGAAGAAAAAAAACAGTTTTTAAATCAAATGATTATTAAAAATCAAAAATTAGATTCATCATATAGTTTTAATTATAAAAATTATGATGATAAGGAAAAATATGTTGAATATTTAGAACAATCTATTGAAAATGCAAAAAATGATTTTAAAACACTTTTAAAACAAAATTCAAAACAAAATATTGAAATTGAACCAATATTTAAAGTAATAAATAATCAAAAATACTATTTTAATTTTGATTTGAAAGTAAATGAAGTGAAAAATTTAGCTATTAATTTAAGAGAAAAATTTAACGATGCTATTTTTGTTTTAGGTTCTGTTTTAAAAGAAAAAATAATTATTTATGTTGCCTCTAAAATTAGTGATAGTAAATTAATTTTAGAAAAAATTTTAAGTAATTTTTCTGGTAAAGGAGGAGGAAGTTCAATTTTAGCGCAAGGTTCCATTTTAAATGAAAATAATATATTAGAAAAAATTGAATCTATTTTATAATGATGAGAAAATTAGCTATTGATCTAGGGACTAAAAGATGTGGTTTTGCTATTTCAGATAGTTTCAATATGATGGCATTTGGTCTCGAAAATTTTTCCTATAAAGAAAATGATTTTGATTTTTTAATCGAAAAAATAAAAAAAATTTTAAATGAATATCCTATAGATACAATTATTTTGGGTTATCCAACAAAATTATCAGGTGAAAAAATACAAATGAGCTTAATTGTTGAAGAATTCAAATTATTATTAGAAAAAAACTTTAAGATTGATGTTTTTTTAGTCGATGAAAACAGGACAACAAAGCAAGCGACACAAATTTTAATTGGAGCTAATTTATCAAGAAAAAAAAGAAAAAAACATAAAGATAAACTAGCGGCACAATTAATATTAGAAGAGTATTTATTATGAGGTAAAAATGATAAAGAAAAAAGAAATTAAAAAACCAGAAAATATTTTAGAAATTGAAACTATAAATAATGACAATGTAAAAGAAAAAAATGAATTTTATGTTATTTTCAATATTGATGAATTAGATGCAAAATTTATTTATCTTTATTCTGAAAAAAATGAAAATATTTTACCGTTACATTTTGAAAATAATGAAATGAAATTTATAACTAAATATGAAGATATCGATTTAGCTTTAAAAGTATTTTTTATAGCGGTTAAAGAAACAGAATTTTACTTTGAAAATAAACCAATAAAATATGAATTTTCACTACCTATTGAAGATGAACAAGAAAAAATGAAATTAGAACAAAAAATTAATAATTATTGAAATGAAATTAATAATTTAAAAGAAATTGATTAAAATGAGCACATTACAAATAGTATTAACAACTTCTATTTTTGTTGTTCTAATTATAGGTTTTACTATTTTTTTTGTTTTAAAATATAAAGCAAATAAAGTTAAAAAAGAATATATAGATCAAATGAAAAAGTTCGAAAATCCCGAACCTATAAAAATAGATAATATTTTTAATGAACTTATCAGTGATTCTGATTGACATAATGAAGATTTTGAATTTATTTTAAATACAATTAAAATAAATAATTATAAAAAAACATTTTTTTGAGGCAAAAAATTATATAGTTTCTTAGTTAATAATTTTCATAACCCAAATTTAGAAAATTATTATTGCGATAATAAATTAACATCTTTTGATAAAGAAGAATTTAGTTCAATTGCTTTAAAAACTAATCAAAAAATTGAGACAAAGCAAAATATTTTATTTGATAATTTGAAAGAACATAATTTTGATTTTATATATATAGATTTTTATGATGAAAATCAAAATTTATTTCAATCTTTTTATGAAAAATTAAATAAAAAAGGAATGCTTGTTTTTAAAGATAAATTTTCAAAAAAAGAATCATTAAAAATTAGTAAAAAATTAACAGAATTAAAAATAAAATATCAATTTTATAAAAATGGTAATTATTATCTTTTAGTAATTGCTAAAATTTAGTAAAATTTAAAAAGATTTATAACAAATAAATTAGTAAGGTGGAAATATGCAAAATAAAAACGATGAATTTTTAATTTCCGAAGAACGTTTAGAACAAATTAAGAAAGAATTAGATTTTTTAATTAAGGTTGAAAGAAAAAAAGTTATTGAAGAAATTAAAATAGCCAGAAATCAAGGTGATTTATCTGAAAATGCAGAATATGATGCAGCTAGAGAAAAACAAGGTATTATCGAAGGTAAAATTTCAGAATTAGAATATATTATTGCTAATTCAAAAGTTATTCAAGAAGTTTCTAGTAAAAATATTGTTTCAATTGGTTCAAGTGTAAAAATAAAAATTTTAGAAAATAATGGTTTATATGAAAAAGATGAATTAGAAGTTAAAATAGTAGGTTCTCTTGATATCGATCCTTTTAATTATAAAATTTCTAATTTTTCTCCACTTGCAACCGCAATATTAAAACATAAAGTTGGTGATATAGTTGAAGTTTATTCGCCAATTAAATATCAAATTCAAATTTTAGAAATAAAAAAATAAAAGTAACATAAATTACTTTTATTTTAATGGCATTCATAAATAAATGGTGGCCCATATCGGACTTGAACCGATACGCATAAATGCGGAAGATTTTGAGTCTACTGTGTCTGCCATTTCACCAATGGGCCTTAATTTAATTAAAATTATACAAAGAAAAATTAAAATTAAAATGAAAAAAAATTTTTTTATTAAACTTAAAAAATTATTATTACCAATAGCTTTAACTAGTACATCGGTTTCGATGATAAGTGCTGGTTGTTTTTCTCACTTTAATAATTTATTACCAGATATTCCAGATCCTGGTTTGAATAATGAAGAATTGATCACCAAAGAAGAAATAAATGATGCAATAATAGGTTTAGGAATTCGTCCTGAAGCAAAAGAATTAAAAGAAATTAATGCTTCTGAAGGTCTTGAGAAACTTATTAATAATTCAAATTTATTAGCAAGTAGTATTGTGTATTTTGTTGATCCTGATATTTTTAATAAATTTAAAAAGAATTTTAATATTCAATTAAAACCTGTAAAAAATTCAGCTAATAATAATGATGGAACTATAAAAATTGAATTAGAATTTTCTATTAATAATTTTGAAGATGATATTTTTAAAAAAGAATATGTTTTATCAGGTTTTAAACACAAAAATAATAAAACATTAGCGTATAAAAAAGAAATTAATGAAATTTTTGAAAAACAAATTTTAAAAATAAAAGAAAGTGTTAAATCTCAAGAAATTACAATTGATAAATTAAATAACAAATTTTGAGATTATCTTGAATTAAATAGCAAATTAAATTTGCAAAAATTAGAAAATAAAAATGAATTTCAAGACGAACATTTTGTTTATAAAAATTTTAAATTTAATCATTTGGATAATTCAAAAAAAGAAATTTGATATTCTTATGAAATTCAAGATTTAACAACAAAAGAAATTTTTAAAAATATATCATTTATTTCAAATTTCAAAAATATTGATTCTTCTTCTCTTAAAAATGATCCATTATCTGATGAAAATTTTGAAATTAGTTTAAAATCACAATATAAAAATATTTTCAGTTCTAGCTTTCATTCGTTAAATAATTTAGAAATATTTGATAAGTTTAATATTAATTTTAAGAATAAAAACTTTTCAAAAGAAAAACTATCACTAAAATTAGTAAGTTCTAAAAGTGGTTTTTATGATCAAAACGGAATACTACTTGTAGAAGCATCATATTCAAATATTTCAAGAATTTTTAAATTTGATGTTTTTGGTTACAACACTCTTTCAAAAAAAATATTTGAATTAACTAATTTAAATAAAAATGAAATTAATGAAAATATTAATTTAAATGATGAAAATATAAATTTTATTTTAAAAGATTTAAATTTTTCTAAAGATAAAACTTTTAGATATAGAGTTATCGGAAAATATTTAAAAGAATACATTAATGGCGAAAAATTTAAAAAACATTTCTTTTTTGAAAAAGATTTAAAAGAACAAAGTTATTTATCTATTTCAAATTTTTATTATGATAAAACTAAAAAAATTAATGAAAATAAAGAAATATCATTTATTTACAACAATTCATTAGGTGATGAATATGAAATTTTATTGCCTTTAAATCCTAAAGAAGAAAATAAAAAAACTATTTTAAATGATTTTAGTAAACCAATAAAAAATTTACCAAGAAGTGAAATTTTTGACGACCTTAAAAAAAGAACTTTAGTAATTAATTATGTTTTAAATAATTTAGATGGTCAAAGCCGCTCTGTTATTAGTGGAACTGCATGAGTTTTTGACAAAGATGTGAAAAATAATACATATTATTTAGCAACAAATTTACACGTTGTTAGTGAATTATTAAATAATAGAGATCGTGTTAGCTCATTTTCTTATTCACTAAAATCAGATTATGAACATATCCCAGTTTTAGGTAGTTTAGAAGAAGCTAATGGTACAAAATACAATGAAATTTTTAGACGTTTTGATAAAAAATTAGATACATTTAAATATCCTTGAGCAAGAAAAATAAATAATCAATCTGAATATATAAATAGTGTTTCAAATGAATTTTGAAATAATTTAGAAGTTTTACCATTTGCTGATCCAGAAGGTTCTAATGAAGATTATACTGATTTTGCACTTATTAAAATTAAATTCCCAAATGATTATGAATACAAAGTGAGACATCCTTTTACTCAATTAATATTTTCTGAATTTGACGACTTTTTTGATTTTAACAATTATTTATTTAGGAATAATAAATATTCAATAAAAAAATATCAAAATATTCCAGATCAAGTTAAATATTATGATGCCCATAAACCTAAATTTTTAATTAGTGATAAAATTAATTTAGATAGTAACTCATCAGAAAATAAAAATGTAATTTTTCCAGGTAATTTATACTTTGGGGGTTATTTAGGTGGTAATGAATGATTAGCTCAAGAAAGCTTAGCTTTTGTTTATAATGAAAATAATTTAAAAAGAGAACAAAGAATAAAAATAAATAATAAAGATATTCAGTTAAAATCAAATAAAACATCTTTTTTACTACCTAATATTAAAGCAGGTAATGGGATGTCTGGTTCTATGGTGGTTAATTCACAAGGTGAAATTGTTGGAATATTTTGAGGTGGATTTTTCAAAGAAGATGATGCAATAAATTTCAAAAGGAATTTAATTAAAGGAACTGGAGCATTGGATACATTATCTATTAAAAGAAAAAACAAAAAAACAATTTTACGTCAATGATTAGACAAAACACAGGACATTCAAACTAATTTAGACGAATATGAAGATAAAATAAAATATTAAAAAGCAAATAAATTTTTATTTATTTTCTTTTTTTTATTTTTATAGGAGAAATAGTGAATATAAATGAAATTTTTATAATGATATTTACAATAATTTCATTTTTATTATTTTTTGCTTTATTTTTATTTTATTTAATCTATAAAATTAAAAATATAAAACATAAAAAAATAATAGAAAAAAATTTTTTAGAATCTAATAAAAATATTTTGGAACAAATACAAAATTTCACAAACTTAAATGATTTTATTCATTTAAAAAATAATTTATTTAAAATCGATAAAAATAATTTATTTTATATAAATAATTTACTTATTAGTGATAAATTTTGCGCAATTATTAAAATATTAAATTTCACCGGAGAAATCGAAGGTGATGTAAAAAAATATTATTGATATAATACAAATTCGAGAAAAAATAAAATAAAAAATCCTTTAATTGAGACTAAAAAAAATATTTTAAATTTAAAAAAAATTTTTGATAATGATTTTCCAATAATAAATATTTCTATATTTTCAAAACTTACAAAAAACGTTCAATTAAACGAAAATAATCATGATAATTTATTTTTCATTAAAGAAGAAAATATCAAAGAAGAAATTGAAAAAATATATGATGAATTTGATTTTAAAAAAATAAATAAAGATGAAATGTTGGATTTCAAACAATTATTAGAATCAAAAATATCTAAAAATAAAAACGATTACATTTTTTGAAATTTATTTATTAATGAATCATCAAATAATTAATAATTCAATTTTTATTTTTTATAAAAGTAAAAAAATTGAAATTATTTTAAAAATAAAATCAAATTCAACATATAAAATTTTTGTAAAAAATAATAAAATTTATTTAATTTCTCCTGTTAATTTAAGCAATCAAAACATTTTAAATATAATTGAAAAAAACTTCAACTTAATAGAAGTACAACTTAAAAAATCTGAAGTTATAAATTATATTGATATTGAAAAAAAATATTATTATTTATTTGGGAAAAAAATTGAATATAACATTCAAAAAAATAATTCTAAATATTTATTATTTTCAAATGGACATTTTTTAAAATTTAGTTTAAAAAACGATGATAATTTAAAAAATAAAATTGAACAAATGTTAAAAAAAGAATTATTAACTTATTTAAAAAAAAGAGTAAATGAATATCAAAAAATAATGAATATTTCAATATCTTATGATGTTTTTTTAAGAAAAAAATCATGAGCTTGAGCTACAAATCATATTACAAAAAGAAAAATTTATTTTTCAAATAATTTACTTTTATTTTCTAAACAAATAATTGATTATGTAATTATTCATGAACTATGTCACCACTTTTTTTCTAATCATTCAAACGATTTTTGATTATTAGTATCAAAGTATTATCCAAACTATAAAGAAGCAAAAATTAAATTAAAAAATAAAGAATTGTTATAAAAGGAAAAAATGAATAAATTTGAAAATATTTATGTTTGTGGTCCAACGGTTTATGATTATGTGCACATTGGCAATATGCGTTCTGTGATGTTTTTTGATATTTGAAATAGAATTAAAAAATATGCTGGTTATAAAATAAATTATTTACATAATATAACTGATATTGATGACAAAATAATTCAAAAAGCTAAGCAAGAGATGAAAGAAGAAAAAGAAATTTCTAGTTTTTATACAGATGAATATTTAAAACTTTTTGATTTATTTAACATAGAATTGCCAAATAAAATAATAAAAGTGACTGATGTTTTAAAAGATATTGAAAATTATATAAAAGAATTAATAGAAACAGAAAATGCATATATGATAGAAGGTAATGTTTTTTTTGATGTAACTAAACATTCTATTTATGGAAAAATATCAAATAGAAATTTAAACGACACATTAAATTCTGAAGATGAATACAACAAAAAAAATATTCATGATTTTGCACTTTGAAAAAAAACAAATGAAGGAATTAAATTTGATTCTATTTTTGGCTTAGGAAGACCTGGTTGACATACTGAATGTGTGGTTATGATTAATAAATATTTTAAAAATCAAACCTTAGATTATCATGGAGGTGGAATAGATTTAATTTTTCCTCATCATGAAAATGAAAATATTCAACATTATTCATTAAATAAAACAAATTTAACTAAAAAATGAATTCATTCTGGATTTTTAAATTTCGAAGGTAAAAAAATGTCAAAATCATTGGGCAATGTTATTTATGCTAAAGATTTTGCAAATAAGTATAATACAAATACCTTAAGGTTATTAATTTTAACAACAAATATAAATAGTCCTATTAATTTAACTGAGTTAATGATTGCGGATTTAGAAAAAAAAATTTTATTTTTTAGAAAAAAATATTATTTATATTTTTTAGAAAAAAATAATTTTGAAACTAATTATGAAAATGTAAAAAAAATATTAGATTTATATTTAAATTTGCATTTTTCAAAAGCTAATTTAGAATTAAATTTACTTTTAAAAAATAATGAAATTGGCACATTTGTAAAAATTATTGATATATTAGGTTTTGATTTTAACAAAAGTTTACCTTCTAAAAAAGATATAGAAATATATGAAGAATGAAAATCATTAGTTAAAAAGAAAAATTTTGAATCAAGTGATAAACTTAGAGAAATTTTACAAAACAAAAAATATATTTAAAAAATTAGGAAAAGAAAAAAATAATAATTTCAAAACAGTTAGGAAAATATGAAAAAATTTATTTGTGGGAAAAATTCTGTATTAGATGCGATTAAAAATCAATTACCAATTAAAAAAATTTATACAACTAATCAAAAATTAATTTCAGAATTTTTTAAATTGAATATTCAATTAGTTGAAAATAATTTTTTAAATCAATTAGTAAAAGAAAATCATCAAGGTTATGTTGCAGAAATTTCTGAAATAAAAATTTATGATTTTAATACTCTGATAAAAGAAAAACCTGAAAAAATTATAATTTTAGATCATATTCAGGACCCACATAATTTTGGAGCTATTATCAGAACTGCAAATGCAAACGGAATCAATCATATAATTTTTTCAAAAAATAAATCTGTAGATTTAACAAGTACTGTTCTAAAAGTTTCATCAGGCGGTTTTGTAGGAATGAAATTTATCAAAGTTTCTTCTATAAGCGCAACAATTGAAAAATTGAAAAAAAATAATTTTTGAGTTTATGGGACTACATTATCAAATAATTCTAAATCAATTGATGATGTTATATTTAATAAACCAATGGCTATTGTTTTTGGCAATGAAGGTAAAGGTTTATCTAAATCTGTTGAAAATAGTTGTGATGAATTGATACATATCAAAATGAAAGGAACAGTTCAATCACTTAATATTTCTGTTGCTGTAGGAATAGTTCTATTTAAAATAAAATAATGAAAGGTTGCATTTTTATTATTGCTTAAAAAATATATTCATATAGCAGATATTGCTGCTAAAAAAGCAAAAAACATTTACAAAACTATTCCTTTGGAATATGAAGATTTATTCGTTACAGGATTGAATTTTTTAAACGAAACTTTAAAAAATAATCAAGATAAAATCCCAAATGATGATCCAAATGCTTGATTGTACAAAAGTACATATATTAGATTGTTAAATTATTGTAAAAAATTTACAACAAATAATCATAAAATTATGAATTTTAAATTAAATTATGTTGATGAGATAAATAAATTTTCAAAAGATCAACATAAAGTAAAAAATTATTCATATTATGATTTTTTCGAAATAGAAAATAAAGAATTTTTTCAAAATTTTTCAAATGAAAAATTTCAAATTTTATGAATGTATTTTATTGATAAAATTCCTGTTAAAAAAATTTCAGAAAAATTTTTTATAAGTTCAAATAAAATTAACGACATAATAAAATTTTACAAACAAAGAGCTTTTGAATATATAAATGGCTTGTCAATTGCTGTTTAAAAATAATTATTGTGTTATAATTCATTAATATTATGAGTAAATCTAAAATTACTTTATGTTGTGAAGAATGTAAATCTAAAAATTATGTTACAAATAAATCAAAAGATGAAAGATTGATAATAAAAAAATTTTGTAAAAAATGCAAAACACAATCTATTCATAAAGAGGAAAAATAATGAAAAAAAACAAAAAATATATTTTTCGAAATTGAGTGAAAGAATTAAAAAGAATAAAATGACCAGATTCTAAAACATCAGGTCAAAGTTTTGTTTATACTATTCTTTTTGTTATATTTTTTATTATTTTGTTTTTTATCATTTCAATAATTGCAACATATTTATGAAATCAAACAGGAGTCGGTTTTTAATCTATGGAAAATAATCAAATTTTTAAATGATATATGATTTCAACAATTTCAGGTAAAGAAGAAAAAGTTGTTGAATCTTTAAAGAATGTTGTTAAATCTGAAATGTTAGAAGATATTTGTGAAGAAATAAAAATGTTTGTAAGACCGCATTTAACATTGAAAGAATTGCAAAAAAGATCAGCAGGACAAGAATTTAAAGTTAAAAATGAAAACCTTTATAAAGGATATATTTTTATTAAAATAAATATGACTGATAAGGCTTGATTTTTAATTAGAAATACCCAATATGTAACAGGATTAGTCGGATCTTCAGGAAAAGGTGCAAAACCAACCCCTCTTTCACAAAGGCAAATTGATAAAATGTTTAAAAAAGAAGCTGAAGAATGAGAAAAATATAATAATGGTATTATCGATTCTCCTTTCAAACCAGGTTCTATTGTTGAGATAACAGAAGGTGCTTTTAAAGGTGAAGAAGGCCAAATTATTGAAGTTAATGATAAAGAACAAACAGCTTTAGTATCACTTGAAATTTTTGGTAAAAAAACTCCAACAAAAGTAGAACATAACATTCTTAAACTTAAGTAATAAACTTTCAAATTTTTTATAACATAAAAAAAATAAAACCCAATATCTTAATTTTATTGGGTTTTTTTAATAAAAATTTGCATTAAATTTATTTAATTTATACTTGAAATATTTCTATATTCTATTTATCGAATGCAATTACTGTGTAATAGTAATCATAATGATAGTGTCCATGATCGCTATCACTACCTTTATGCAATCATTTAGTAGGGGTTACTAATGCTATTGTTTTATCGCTTTCATTAAAATTGATAGATCAATCTTCTAATTTGAATTCATCATTTGTTTTTTCAAATTTAGTAACAATATCAAATCAAGCATTTTCTCCTTTAGACATTTCTAAAAGTGCATCACTAATATGTTTTTTTGAATATAAAGTATTTTTAAATTGAGTTACAAATTCATCATAAGAATTGTTATGATTTTTTAATTTTATTTGGAGTTTATTATCTTTACTTTTTTCATTCAAAATTTTTTTATTATCAAATTTCAAATAAATACTTTCTTCTTTATCCTGAGTCTTTCCATCTATGGTTTTATTATATTTAACAACAACTTTAATAATTAAATTTGTATCATCAAATTCAACTTTTCAATTTCTACCTTTTAATTGAATTTTTTCGTCATATGAAAATGTAATTTGATTTTCTTTATGCTCTCCAAATCCTTCCTGAAAATATTCTGCAAAAAGTCTAGAAATTTGAGTTGTTGGAGCTCAAACTTTCAATCAAGTTTTAAAATCTAAATAATTATTTTTTGTTAATTCACCTAATTGAATTTTTATATCTTTAACTTTATCTTTTTGTTCATTATATTCAGAAGATAAATCTTTAGATAATAAAGATTGAGATTTAGAATCTTGATCACCAAATTTTAAAAATGAATAATTATATATTTTTTTAGGTCTAGATGTGTTTTCTTTTAGTTCTTTTTCTGAAACTAATTGAGATTCAATCATAACTACTTGATCTTCATCATTAAAAATAACTTGATAATCTCATAATTGCTCAATAAAATCAGGTTTAATTTTTTTTTCAATTCAAGAATTATCACCTTTAGAAAGAGTTGAAATAGCATCTCCTGCAGAACCTGAGGAAAATAATGCTTTTTCAAAAGTTTTTTTAAATTCTAAATAACTTTTTTCCTTACCTTCTTTTAAACTAAATTTTATTTCATCCTCATCATTATTAAATACCTCATAAATATTTTGAGGTTTTTCAAATTTTAATATTAATTTTTTGGTAATATTTTTATCATCTCCCAAAAACGGAATAACAAACTTTATTATTCAGTTATCTTTATCAAACTGAACCTGTCATAAACCATCTTCTTTAACATTTTTTTCAAAAAAATCTTTAGTTTTTAGCTCGATTAATTCATCTTTTGAATAAAAAGTTCCTATAATGTGATATTTTAAAATATCATGAAGATTTACACCATTATTTAATAAATTTTTAATAATACTAGATATTTCAAGAAATTTATTTTTTCCTTTTTCAGTTATTTTTATATCTGATATATCTGATAATTCAGAAGTTAAATCTACTTTTTCTTTTTTTGTGTCACCTATTTGTTTGTTTTTTTTGTTTGTTGTGTCAATGATATCTTCTGTTTTATTCGTTGAAGAGTTATCATATTTATTTTGAACATGAAATAGTAAATAATGAAAGAGCACTTATACTAATAAAAGGAGTTAAAGATAACAAAAATTTTTTAAATTTAATCATAAATATATATATTTTTTAATTTCTTTCTACTTTTTTTGTTTTTTCACATAAATTTTTATTTATATATTGATTAATTTATATGATATTTAAAATATTAACAAAAAATTAAAAAAATAAAAGAATTTTTTTATATTTTTAAAACTTTTAATAGAAAATTTCAAATTAAAAAATTTATTAATTTTATTTTTTTTAAAACTTTATTAAATTTTTGATGTTTTTTATTAAAAAAATGTAAATAATATTTAAACTATTTTTTAGTTTAAATTTAAAATTTGTATTATTTAATGATTGATTTTTTTTATAGATGTTTAAAATAAAACATTTTAAAGTTTATTATTTTTTTGAAATTTTAAATATTTTCTAATTAAAAAATTAAATTTAAAAAACAAAACCCATAAACTAAATTTATTGGATTTTGTTTTTTTAATAATATATTGTTTTTGATTTTTATGTTTTATTTGTTAAACTCAATTACTGTATAGTATCAATTATAATCGTAATATTCTTCATCACTATCATTTATTTTTTTATAAAATGATCTAAATGAAGTTGTTAAAGCAATTGCTTTATCTTCTTCATTATATTCGATTGTTCAGCCTTCAAGGTATAGTTCATCATTAATTGTATCAAATTTATTTATGATATTAAATCAAGCATTTTCTCCTTTAGACATTTTTATTATCGCATCACTAATATGTTTATTTGAGTATAAATTATTTCTAAATTCTTCTATAAACTCCTGATAAGATTTATTTTTTTCTTTTAAACTTATTTGAAATTTATTACTCTTAATTTCCTCATTAAAAGTTTTTCTATTATCGAATTTTAGATAAACATCTTCAGTTTTTATTTGGTTTCTTCCATTTTCAATTTTGCTATATTTAATTGTAACTTTAATAATTAAATTATCATCATCAAATTCAACATTTCAGTTTTTATCTTTTAATTTTATTGTTTCATCGTTAAATTTAAATCTAATTTGATTTTCATTATGTGGTGGAAAGCCTTGAACAAAATTTTCTCTAAATAAATTAGAAATTTGAATCGTAGATGCTCAAACTTTTATTCAAGTTTTAAAATCTAAATAATTATTTTTTGTTAATTCGCCTAATTCGATTTCTATATCTTTTGTTTTATACTTATATTTTTCATATTCGTTTGACAAATTTTTAGATAGTGTATTTTGAATTTTAGCTGTTTGATTCTCAAATTTTAAAAAAGAATAGTTTATATATTTTTTAGGATTAGAAACGTTAAGTTCTAAATCTTTTTCAGAAACTAATACGCTTTTAATCATAGCAACTTGATCTTCATCATTAAATGTAATAGTATATTCTGATAATTCTTCAATAAATCCAGGCTTAATTTTTTTATCTAATCAAGAAATTTTCTTTTCTGAAAGATTTGAAATAGCATCGCCAACTGAACCTGAATTAAATAGTGCATTTTCAAAAATATTTTTAAATTCTAAATAACTTTTTATTCCTTTGATATTTAAATAAAATTCAAGGTTTTTATTTTCATCAGATGATTGATTAATATTTTTGGGTTTATTAAATTTTAATAATAATTTTTTATTAATTATTTTATTATTTTCAAAAAATGGAATTATAAATTTTATAACTCAGTTTTCTTTGTCAAAATTCACTTTTCATAAATTATCTTTTGCAATATTTTTTTCAAAAAAATGTTTGTTATTTAATTCAATTCATTCATATTTTGAATAAACATTTCCAATAAGATGAAATTTTAGAATATCATAAAGTGTTACTCCATTATTCAAAGAATTTTTAATAATAGTAGATATTTCTAAAAATTTATTTTTTCCTTTTTCAGTTACTTGTATATCATTTAATTTAGGAATCAAATCATCATTATTTAATTCTTTGTTAGGGGAAATTATTTCAAAATTGTTTATTAACTCATTATTATTTGCTTTACTTGAACAAGAAATAATTGTTGATAAAATACCACTTGCACCAATAATAAGTGTAAGAGGAAATAAAATTTTTTTTAAATTAATCATTAATATCCAATCGTTAAATTATTTTTATTTTTTTTTATTTAGTTTTTAATAATTTACAAATTAATCAAAATATCGCGAAAATTTAAAAAAATAAAATATTGTTGCAAATTTGAAAATAATTTAAAAAATTAAAAATTCTATTTTTAACAAATAAATAGTTTATAAATTAAAAATTTACAAAATAAAAAATACAAAATTATTTTTTTTATATTAATGCAATAATCAATTTTGTATTTTTTAAATGTTTTATTTAACTTAATAAAATATATTTTGTTATTTATTTTTTTTAATAATATTTATTGTTCAATAAAATAATCAATAAAAAAAATCAACTATATTTTTACATAATTTTTTAATTTTTTTATTTTCATTTTTATTATTTTTTCTTTTTTTATGTTTACGCTTTAAAATATCTTTTTCCATTTTGTATACCCTCTTTTTTATACATGGAAAAACAATTGTAACAAAAAAAATATAAAAAAGAAATATTTTTTTTAAAAAACAAGCAAAAAAGCGAAAAATGTTTATTTTTTCACTTTTTTGCTTGTATATTTCCATCTATTTTAGAGATAAATGAAAAAAGATATTTTAAAACAAATTAATTGTACACTATTTTTTAAAAATTAAAAATATTTTTTTTATTTTTTTTTATAAATAAGCAAAAATCAAAGATAAATTTTTCATTTTTTCAATTTCCTTGTAAAAAAAAAAAAAAAACTATTATTTAACAAAAAAAGGAATTATTTAAATAAATGAAGAAAATTAAATTTTTATCTGTAGCAATATTGCCTATTGCGGCAATTACGACTGTTGTTTCATGTAGTAATAATACTTCATCAAACACAACAAAAACAGCAATAACTGCAAAATCACCAAGAATTGCATTAACTGATCCTGAAAATCCAAGATGAGTTCAAGCACAAGAAAAATTTTTAGCTAATTTTGATTCCTTAAATCAAGGAGCTGCGGCTCTTTTAGCAAAAACACAAACAGAACAAAATGCTTGATTAGATACAGCTATTTCAGCTGGGACTGAAGGTCTTATTATTGGTTCAATTAATGGTGAACAATTAGGAAATCAATTGAGAGCAGCTAAAAATAAAAAAATTCCAGTAGTAGCTTATGATAGATTGATTAAAGGAACTTCTGATTACGATTGATATTTAACATATGATAATTCAAAAGTAGGAACAATTCAAGGTTTATCACTTGCAAGTAGTTTATTAGGAAAAGAAGGTGAAATTTTTAAAACCGCTGGTGAAGCGGTTGCTTATTTAAAACAACATCCATTAACAGAAAATAAAATTGTTTTATTAATGGGTGGGGCACTTAGTGATAATAATGCTAAATTATTTTTTAATGGAGCAATGGATGTTATTAATAAACTAATAAATGAAACTAAAAATTCACAATTTAAAATTATGATCAAAGGAAGAGAAAGTGTTGAACAAGTTCTTCAAAATGATTGAGATTATACTGAAGGTCAAAATAGATTATCTGCTTCTATTACAGCATTAACTAGTGATGAAAAACTACAAATTAGAGGAATTTTAGCTCCTAATGATGGTATGGCGCAAGCAGCTGTTGCTTCATTAAAAGCTAATGGAGTTGATGCGAAAAAAGTTTATATAACTGGACAAGATTTTAATGATTACATTAAACCATTAATTAAAAATGGAGAAGTAAATATGACTATTTATAAACCAGATAATGAACTTTCATTCGCTTCTATTGCATTATTAAATATTCTAATTGCTGAAAATAAAAAAACAGATGGACAAACTAAATTAACAACAGAACAAATTTTTGAACAAGTAAAAACACAATTTGAAACTAAATTTTCAGGAAAAACAATGACTTTAGATTTAGAACAATATAAAAAGACTGACACAGAAAGTGTTTTCACTATTTTACTAACTCCACAAGCAGTAACTAAAGCGAATATTGACAGTTTTAATTAAAAGAAATAAAAAACAGAATAAATCAAAATATTAATATTTATTCTGTTTTTTAAAAGGTATTAATTTGAAAAATCAGAATCTTTTAATTCTTAAAAATATTACAAAACAATATGGTAATACTCATGCTCTTAAAGACGTTAGTTTTACCATACCTAAAGCAGAAGTTAGTTGTTTAGTTGGAGAAAATGGAGCTGGTAAAAGTACATTATTAAAAATTTTATCAGGTGTAATTCCTTATGGGCAATATCAGGGTGAATTAATTTTTAAAGATCAAAAAAGAGAATTTAAAACTATTAAAACATCTGAAAAAGCAGGAATTGCCATAATTCATCAAGAGCTATCAATTTCACCTCATTTGTCAATTTGTGAGAATATTTTTATTGGTGATTATATTTCTAAATTCGGTGTTATTAACTGGAATTTAATGTATAAAAAATGTAAAAAATATTTAGATATGGTTGGTTTAAAAGAAGATCCTTCTACAATAGCAGGTACTCTTAGTGTTGCTAAACAACAAATGGTAGAAATTGCGAAAGCTTTATCAAAAAAAAGCGATCTAATAATTTTAGACGAACCTACTAGTTCTTTAAATGATGAAGATAGTTTCAAGCTTTTAAACATCATGAAAGATCTAAAAAAAGAAAACATCACCTCAGTTTTTGTTTCACATAAATTAAATGAAGTACAATATGTTTCTGACAATATTATCGTTATAAGAGATGGTGAATTTATTTCACAATATTCAAAAAAAGAACAAAAAATAACTGAAAAGCAATTAATTAAAGATATAGTGGGAAGATCGCTTGAATCTAAATTTCCACCTAAAAATCCAGATCGTAAAATTGGTGATGTTGTATTTGCTCTAGAAAATATTACTATCAATCATAAAACTAGGCCGAATTATGAAATTGTAAAATCTTCATCACTAAATGCACGAAAAGGTGAAATAGTAGGTCTTTCAGGTTTGGTTGGTTCTGGAAGAACAGAGTTAATGTTATCTATTTTTGGAAATTATTATAACAACATCTCAAGTGGAAAAGTTTTAATAAATAATAAAGAAAAATACTTTAAAAATCCCAAAGATGCGATTAAAAACGGCTTAATGTATGCTAGCGAAGATCGAAAAGAATTGGGTCTTATTCAAATGTTTTCAATAGCAAATAATATTAGTTCTGCTTCTTTACATCTTTATTCAAAATTAGGTATTTTGAACAAAAATAAAGAAAATATCAACATTTTTGACAAAAAAGAGAAGATAAAAATTAAAACTGATGATGTTCTAAAAGAGGTATCATCACTTTCAGGAGGTAATCAACAAAAAGTTGTTATTGCAAAAGCGTTAACTACTAATTTTGACATTTTAATTATTGATGAACCTACCAAAGGAATTGATATTGGATCTAAATATGAAATATATTCAATTTTATTTGATTTAGCAAATAAAGGTAAAACTATTATTGTTATTTCATCGGAAATCGAAGAATTACTTGGTATAACTGACCGAATTTTTATTATGTCACATGGCAAAATTAAAGGCGAAATAGAAACCAAGTATGCAAATTCAGAAAAAATAATGCAAATTAGCATTGGGCAAGGAGGTAGAGATGAATAAATTAATAAATAGCTTATCAGAAATAAGAAATAAATTTTCTTATTTTAAAAAGGAAAGTTTAAATAAATATAAAAATTTTGTTCAAAAAACAAAATTAAATTATGTTTTTGATCATATTAAAAAATTTTCAATGGCATATATTTTGCTGATAATTTTTTTCTCATTTGGAATTCGTGATCCTGAACTTTTTCGTCCAGATCAAATCATAAATTTACTTAAATCTAATATTTATATTTGAGTTTTAAGTTTAGGAATGCTATTAATAATAATAGCTGGCCATATTGATTTATCTGTAGGAACGTTTTTAGGTTTTTTAGGAGTAATATCGGTTCCTTTATATAACAAAATAGGCGATTCATTAGGTTCTGTTATTTTAGTAATATTCATAACCATTTTGTTAGGAGCTTTATTTGGACTAGCTCAAGGTTTATTAATTGGTTATGGAAAAATACCAGCATTTGTTGTAACTCTGGGAGGACTTTTATTATTTAGAGGTTTACAGTTAGTTGTAACAAATGGAGCAACTTTTAATATAACTAATGGTTTTGATTCTTATTATGTACAATTTGTTATTGGTTCAGTACCTGATATTAGAATAAATAACTCTTTTTCGATATTTTCATTTTTATTCTTTGTGGTTGTAACAGTAATAGTTGTTTTATTAAGAATTTTTGGTAGATTAAACAAAAAGAAATTTGGACTAAAAATACAAAACTTTATTTTGTTTATTATTAGCCAAATAGTAACAGTAATTATATTTTTAGCGATGGGTCTGATCATTGCATTAAGTACTTCAGGAATGCAATGATTTATCCTTTATTCAATAATATTAATTATTTTATTTGTATTTTTAACACAAAATACAACATTTGGTAGATCTATTTATGCAATGGGAGGAAATAAAAAAGCAGCAGCATTAAGTGGTATTAACATCAAAAGAAATACAACAATTATCTTTGTAATTATGGGAGCTTTAATTGGTTTTGGATCAATAATTTTTACAGCAAATGTAAATTCAGCAGCTTCTGGAATTGGGGAAGATTTTGCTCTTAATGTAATTAGTGCTGTTTATATTGGAGGAGCTTCAGTTTCAGGAGGTATAGGAACTGTGCTTGGAACTATTATTGGAGCTGGATTATTGCAAACAATCGATCAAGCTATGAGGATAGCTAATTCTTCAGTTGCAATTCAAAATATTATCAAAGGAATTATTTTAATTGCCGCTGTTGGTTGAGATGTATTTTCTAATCGAAAAACACGTTAAAAAATAAATTTTTCTTTTTACATTTTATTTTTCATATTTTTTTATTTAAATACTAAGTACATTAATAAAAATTTGTTCAAACAAATTTAAACTGTATTTAGTATTTTTTAATTAAAAACACAAATGAAAAAAAATTTTATCAAAAAATCAATAATAAAATAATTTTTTTAAACACATTTTATTAAATAAATATTATAATTTTAAATTAAATATTCAAAAAATTTAGGATGAGATTTTAATTATGCTAGATAAAAAAAACAATAATTACAACGCCGATAGTATTAAAGTTCTTCGAGGACTTGAAGGGGTTAAAAAAAGACCAGGAATGTACATTGGTTCAACAGATGAAAAAGGATTGCATCATTTATTATGAGAAATAGTGGATAATGCTGTTGATGAATCATTAGCTGGTTTTGCTAATTATATAACAGTAATTATTAAAAAAGATGGTTCAATTATTGTAGAAGATAATGGACGGGGAATTCCTGTTGATATAAACAAAGAAACTAATTTATCTGGCGTAGAGCTTGTTTTTACAGAATTACATGCAGGAGCTAAATTTAATGAAGGAGCTTATAAAACTTCAGGTGGTCTTCATGGAGTTGGATCATCAGTTGTAAATGCTTTATCTAAATTCATAAATGTTACAATTTGACAAAATGAAAAAGAGTATTTTACATGTTTTGAAAATGGTGGCTATATTAAACAAAAAACTACTTTTGTTAAAAAAACAAATAAAAAAGGAACATTAGTTCATTTTTTACCTGATTATGAAATTTTTAAAAATAGCCAATTTTCTTTTGAAATTATTAGTGAAAGATTAAGAGAAACTTCTTTTTTATTAAAAAATGTCAAAATTTCTTTGATTGACGAAAAAACAAATCAGCATGAACTTTATAGTTATGAAAATGGTCTTAAAGCTTTTATAGAATTTGTTAATGATTCTAAAACTATAATCCAGGATCAAATAGCGACTTTTAAAGATAATAAAACTTTAATTTATGTTGAATTTGGTTTTCAATACACTGATAGTTATAGTGAAAATATTATTTCATTTGTTAATAATGTTAAAACTAATGATGGCGGAACACATGAAATAGCTGCAAAAAGTGCATTTACAAAAGTTTTTAATGAATATGCACAAGAAAAAAACATTTTAAAAAATAAAAATGTTTTTGACGGTTCGGACATCCGAGAAGGCTTGACACTAATTTTATCATTAAAAATTCCAGAATCTATTTTAGAATTTGTTGGTCAAACTAAAAGTAAATTAGCTACTCAAGAAGCTAAATCTATTGTTGAAGAAATTGTTTATCGTGAATTAAAATTTTGACTTAATGAAAATAAAGATCAAACTTTAAAAATTATTGATAAAATCAAACGTTCTTACGAAATAAGATTAGCAGCTAGACAAGCTAAATTTGAAAATAAAAAAACTAAAAGTGTTTTAAAAGACAAAAAAAATTTATCTGGTAAATTAACTCCAGCTCAAAGTAAAAACCCAAAAGAAAAAGAATTATTTTTAGTTGAAGGTGATTCTGCTGGTGGAAGCGCTAAACTTGGAAGAGATAAAAAAATTCAGGCTATTTTACCTCTAAAAGGGAAAGTTATTAATGCTGAAAAATCTAAATTTATTGATATTATCAAAAATGATGAAATAACCACAATTATTAATGCGATTGGCGCTGGAGCTGGTAAAGATTTTAATTTAAAAAATTGCCAATATAATAAAATTATTATCATGACTGATGCTGATACAGATGGCGCTCATATCCAAATTTTGCTTTTAACTTTTTTATATCGTTATATGAAAGAGTTAATTGAAAATGAAATGGTTTATATTGCACAACCGCCATTATATAAAATCACTTTAAAAAATAAAAAAGAAGTTTTATATGCTTGAAATGAACAAGAATTAAAAGAAATTTCTTTAAAATATAAAAATTTTGAATTACAAAGATATAAAGGTTTAGGAGAGATGAATTCGGAACAATTATGAGAAACAACTATGAATCCCAATACTAGAACTTTAATTAAAGTGTCGATTGATGATGCAATTTTAACAGAGAGAAAAGTTTCAATTTTAATGGGTGATAAAATTGAAATGAGAAAAAAATGAATTAATAAAAATGTTGATTTCAATATGAATGATAATTTTAAAGTTCAATTAAAAGAGGATGAAAATAATAATGAAATATAAAGATTTTCTAAATAAATCTCTTAATGATGTAATCTCTTCAAGATTCGCTAGATATTCTAAATATGTAATTCAACAAAGAGCACTTCCCGATGCTAGAGATGGTCTTAAACCTGTTCAAAGAAGAATTTTATATTCAATGTGAGAATTAAATTTAAAGCATGATAAACCGTTTAAAAAATCAGCAAGAGTTGTTGGGGATGTAATAGGTAAATATCACCCTCATGGTGATTCATCTATTTATGAAGCGATGATTAGAATGGGCCAAGAGTGAAAAATGAATAGCCCTTTAATCGAAATTCATGGAAATAAAGGTTCAATTGATGATGATCCTGCCGCTGCTATGCGTTATACAGAAGCAAGATTATCTCCTATAAGTAGTTTATTATTAGAATCGCTGAATAAAAATACTGTTGATTTTATTCCTAATTTTGATGATACTGAAACAGAACCAGTTATTTTACCTTCATTAATACCTAATTTACTTTTAAATGGCTCAAAAGGAATAGCTTCAGGATTTGCAACAGAAATCCCTCCTCACAATTTAGGCGAAATAATAGATGCTGCTATTGAAAAAATCAAAAATCCTTTTATTGAAATAAGGAAATTATTTAAAATTATTAAAGGTCCTGATTTTCCTACAGGAGCGATTATTTATGATACAAATGGTATTTATGATGCTTTTGAAACTGGACAAGGTAGAGTAACATTAGTAAGTAAATATAATATTATTGATAAAAATGATCGCAAAGCGATTGAAATAACAGAAATCCCCTATGGAGTAATTAAATCAAAATTAGTAAAAGAAATTGATGAGATTTGCATTGACAAAATGATTGATGGAATAAAAGAAGTTATAGATCAATCAGATCGAAATGGAGTTTCTATTTTAATTGAATTAGAAAAAGATGCTAAAATAAATTCAATTTTAAATTATTTACTAAAGAAAACTGAGATGCAAATTTACTATTCATATAATTCAGTTGCTATTGAAAATAATAGCCCAAAATTAATGAGTTTAAATGATATGCTAAATTCATACATTAAGCATATCAAAGATTTTAAAACTAAAGAATTGAAATATCAATTAAAACTTGATCAAAAAAGATATGAAATAGTAAATGCGCTTATAAAAGTAGCGGATATAACTGATGAAGTTATTAAAATTATTAGAAATTCTGATAATTCAAAAAAAGGTGTTACAGAAGCTTTAATAAAACATTTTAATTTTAGTGAAAACCAAGCGCTAGCAATTGCTGAAATGCAACTATATCGTTTGTCCAAAATTGATCAACAATTGTACATTAAAGAAAAAAATGATTTAGATATAAAAATTAAAGAAAGTGAAAAACTTTTAAATAACGAACAAGACTTTAATAATTTTTTAATTCAAAAATTATTAGAAATTAAAAATAAATTTGCAACTCCAAGAAAAACACAAATTATTAATCAAGAATTTAAAATTGAAATGAAAGTTGATGAACTAATTAAAAAAGAGGATTTTTATTTAGGGATATCAAAAGATGGTTATATTAAAAAAATTAGTTTAAAAAGCTTTAATTCCAATAAAGTTGAAAGTTATTTATTAAAAGAAAATGATGCACTTATTTTTTTAGCAAAAGTAAATTCACTTAATAAATTATTACTTTTTACTCAAGAAGGGAAATATATTTATTTACCTTTATATAAAATAGAAGAAAACAAATGGAAAGATTTTGGTCATCATATTAATGATTTTGTTTTATTAAAATCTAATGAAAAAATTATAAAAGCAATAGTTGTTGATGATTTTGATTTAAAAAAATATTTAGTTTTCGTTACTGCTAATGGAATTGGAAAAAAAGTCTTACTTAAAAATTTTGAAGTCTCAAGATTTAACAAACCAATGCAAGCTATCAAATTGAAAAATTCGCTTGATTATTTAGTTGATGTTAAAGTTAGTGACAATTATAAAAATATTATAATTTTAAGCTCGGAATTTAAAGTAGTTAAATATAGTGAATTAGAAATTCCTGTGTACAATACTTCAGCTTCTGGAGTTAGTTTAATTAACTTACCAAAAAATGAAAAAGTTTTATCCTTTGAATTAACTGAAGATAACGAAACTATTTATTTTTATTCTAATAATGCATATTTTAAAAAACTTAAATCCTCACTAATTAGTTATACAAATAAAAATAATCAAGGAAAACAAATTTTTAATTTAAATAAAAATATTGATTTACCTAACATTAATATATTTTCAACTATTGAAAAAGATTTTAAATTTTATCTTTTTAATAAAGATAATAAAATATTATTTTTAAATTCAATTGATATAAATTCAAATTTTAATAGTAAAAATTTTGATTTTAAATATTTAAAAGAAGAAATTTTCTACACAAACCATCTAGAAAATAACATTATAACTTCATCAATTGAGGATTCGCAAAACGATCCCTTAAAAAGTAAACCATTTGAATTTAAAACAAAAAATAATACAATTAAAGAAAAAACCAGAATGGAAAATTTAGAAGAAAAACTTAAAAAAGTCGATGAATTAGATTTAGATAGCATTTTAAAAAAATTTAATAAATAAAAATCTTAATATAAAAAACGAAAGGAAAAATATGAAAAAGAAAAATAAAAAAAATTTATTTTTATTTTTAACAACAATAGCAACATTAACTCCACTTAGCATTGTTTCTTGTTCTCGATTAATCGAACCTGAATTAAATAGAAATGAATTATCATTTTATATAAATGCAGCAACTACAAATATAAATAAATTTTCATTAGATTATGGAATAAGACTAGCAACTAACACTTCACAAGATAGTTATCTGTTATCTCCTACTTCATTTTTAGTTAAAGCTTTTGAAAATGAAACAGTTTATCAAACTGGTAATGTTCAAAAAACAAATAATAATGAATATACAGAACCTGAATATACCGTTAAATCTGCTACACATACATTTTATCGTTTTGCTGCAAGTGAAAAAATTATTGTAACAGCAAATGATGATACTAAATACATTTTTGATAATGATGATCATGAAATCATTCCTGAAAATGTTAATAATTTACCAACATTAACATTAAAATCAAATAATAAAAAATCTATCAATAGTGATTTTTTTATTGAAAAATTAGCAAATGCCAAAAAATTGCAATTTGTAATTAAAAAAGATATACCATGAATGCATTATGATGGAAAAAAATCAAAATATAATATTAAACCATTAGATTTTTATTATGGATGAATGAGAACTTTATTGTCAGAAAGTAAATATAGAAGGGCAAATGGAGGAACTAAGGAAATAGATGATAAAATTATCGCTAGTGGAAATTTAGGTACCCAGAATATATTTAATGATGATTCAGCATTGCATAATATTTATCTTTTAGATATATTTGGAATTGATAAAGAATCTATTAGAAAACAAGATAAATATTTAACATCATATGATGATAGTGATGATAAAGCTGTTACTTTTTATGCAGATGGTAAAGCAATTTTCAATGATTTTATTGATAAATTAGTGATTGATAGTACTTTTTTTGCTCCAGCTCCTAGCGCTTTTATTGAAGAAAAAAATGAACAAGAAAACAAAGAAATTAATTCAACAGGTTTAGCTAAAAAATATGGAATTTATTGATATGCAAATGATTTTGAAAAAAATCTATTATATAGTTCAAGATACTTACCTAGTTATACTTCTTTTAATCGTCGTGAATTTACTAGAAATAAATATTATAGTGAAAATGGCTGAGGCGATCCTGAAAGAGAAAGTAAATCCATAAAAAAAATAATTGAAAAATATAATTCATACCCTGATGCAACACAATTTTCAAATGCAATGTTTAATAACTATCTAGAGGACTCAAAAAGTATTTTAAGCTCTTCGGAATATAATACCTTATCTTTAACTGATAAAGGTATTATTAATAATAATGCAAATGAAATTCGTTATATTTCAACAAAAGATAAAAATCAACTCAAAAGAACTTATACTTTCTTATATTCACCAGGGCCTATGAATTATTTAACTGATGCGAAAAATTTTGATGGTGGAACCGTCGCTAAAAAATGATACTTTAATGAAAACTATGCAAAATTAATTTACAATAGCTCACTAAAAGATTTACAAGAAGGAAAATTAATAGTTTCTAGCAACGCTTTAAATAATCATAGTTTAGGATTTAGAACAATTTTAGATGCTGCATTTAATAGTTATGCGCATGCAAAAAATAAAAATCCTTCATTAGAACCATGAATTTCTTTTGCTCCACCTGATAATAAAATAGGTGGTAAAGATGAAGTTACTAACGATAAAAAAACATTTAGAGATTATAATGATGAATTAAATAAAACAGTTGCTATAAATCATAAAGGTGAAATTTTTTATACTAAAACTTTAGAACAAGAAAAAGAACATTATTTAAAAAATATTAACAATTCAGAAAATCAGTATTTAGCTCCAAGATTTAATGAGCTTCAAAAAGCAATGAAAGAGTTATTAGATGATTTTTATGCTAAAAATAATTTAGCTAACACTGAAAAAATTGAATTTTATATAAATAATAGATTTAGAAATGAAAATGCTGCATCTATCAATGCAATTGAACAAATTGCAAAAGTATATGAAAAGTTAGATTCAAGAATTAAAATAAATTTAATAAGCCAGTTTACTGGTCAAGATTTTTTCAATATCTTAGTTAAAAATTATGGTACTGTTAAATTTTCAGGTTGAAACGCTGATTATGATGGAGCTGGAACATTTTTAGATGGATTGCAATATTATGGATCATTATTAACAATATCTTCAAACTTAGCTCAACAAAAAGAAGATAGTCAATTAGCTAAAAATTTCCCTGAATTTTATAAATATTCTAAAAAATTAAAAGCGCATTTTGATGAACTAAAAGCTAAAAGCGCTAATAAAGCTTATTTATTCACTGATTTTGATAATTGAAAAAATGCAAGAAATTTAAGTGATTATGAAATAAGAAGCTTATCTTATTACGAAGCTGAAAAAAAAGATGATAATGAAACTTTTGGTTCAATTAAACTTTTAGATCAAAATGGTAAACTAGTTGATAAATTAGAAAATAAACAATTGTTCTTTTCTAAAGAATTTGAAATTAGTAAAGAAACTAATAAAAAAACATTTATTGATTATAAGCCACATGGAACTAATGAGCCAAAAGATTTTATAACAAAGCCAACATTTGAAATTAATGGAAAACTTTATTTTGATGAAACATATGAAAAAACTTTTCAAATTAATGGAAAATCAGTTAAAAAAGTTTACAGTCATAAAAGAAATAAATGAGTTGATCCTAAAGAAGAAGTGGATATTTCTGGATTAGTGTCAATTTTTAACTTAAAATATCAAAAATAATTAACAAATGATGAAATTATTAAATTATTTAATGAATTAACATTATTAATCGGGAAAAATCACTATGGACTTTCTACAACTTCTAAAGTTCCTATTACTTTCCATGCAAAAGAAAGACTAAATATTCCATTAAATGAAGAATTTGGATATTTACCACTTGGACATATTACAATTAAAAAGGAGAATAAAAAATAATGATTAAATATTTTATTAAACGTTTATTTTTAGCAATTATTACTTTTTTAATCATTATTTTTATGGTTTATTTAATTCAAGCAGGTTTTGGTAAAAATCCTTTTGTTACAGCTGATATAAGTGAAGGTTCTAGAAATTCAAAAGAAGCTGAAGAAGCTGCGCTAAAATTAGCTAGCAGTCATGGATTTGATTTAAATCCCTTTTCAAGATTTTTTATTTGATTTAAAAAATTCTTTTTCGAAGGAGATGTTGGAATAATTTATGGAAAAGAAAATGAATTTAGCAAAAATATTCCAAAATTATTTTTTGAACCTTTAAAATGAACAATTATTGTCTCTTTACCTAGTTATTTTTTAAGCATATTATTAGGAACAATTTTAGGAACAGTAGCAGCTTATAATCGTAATAAATGACCTGATTCAGTAATTGCTACTTTTGTAAGTATTTTTATTGCACTTCCTTCATTTATAATAGCACCAGTTTTAATTTTAATCTTTTCAAAACTCGGATTACCTTTTGAATTTAAAGATCCACGTGATAACTTTGGTTATACAACATTTTTATCACTAATTACTCCAATAGTTGTATATACACTAGGTTCATTAGCTGGTTATACACTATTCATTAGAAATCAAATAGTTGGAATTTTAAATTCTAACCAAGTATTAATAGCAAAAGCGAAAGGTTTATCTAATTTTACAATTTTTAGAAAACACGTTTTAAGAAACGCTTCTATTATTTTAGTAGGTGGACTAATTCTTTCGTATATTGGACTTTTAAGTGGTTCTATATTACTCGAACGTTTTTTTAGAATACCAGGATCATCAAACTTAATAATTGAATATACATCATCAGGTGAAATTAATGTTATTATGTTTTCACTTGTATTCTATACAGGTTTAACACTTTTTACAATGATTATAGCTGATATGTCATTCGTTTGAATGGACCCAAGAATTAAATTTGGTCTAGCAGCTAATTCTAATTCAATTTTTACAAGATTAAAAAATCACTTGATAAGAGTAAATACTTTAAAAATGAATCAAGTAAATTTTGCTAATAATTTATCACAAGATAAAACTATTGAAGCAGATGAAGATTTAGATGAAGGATATAGTGATAATTTAGAAATGGATATTAATGAAAAAAAGGAGAAAGATAATGAATAAAAATAAAAATGATTTAATTTTCTCTTCAGTAGACAAAGAATTATTAAAACTTTCTGGAATTAATAAAGATCTTTTATTGAATTCATTAACTGTTGGAAAACCACGAAAAGTTTTTATTGATATTGTCAAGCGTTTTATTCAAAATAAAGTAGCTATGATTGCTTTTTTCATCTTTTTAGCTCTTATCTTAACAGCTATAATATCATGAGCGGTTTCTCCTTTTTCAACAAATAAACCAATTAGCAAAGTATCTTCTTCACTAATAACTAATTTAAGACCAAGTTTTGAAGGGGTTATTGATTTTAGTATTGATACTGATAAACTTAATATTATTTCTAGCAAACATCCTGAATTATTAAATGGAATTGAACCTAAATATATAGCCCCTAATGAGTGAATTATTAAAACTAATCCTTATAAATTGATTGATGTTTTAAGCGAAGAAAAAGAAACTGTTTCTGCTTATTTTGGAACTGATGCATACGGAAGAGATATTTGACTTAGAACATGAGTTGGAACATTAAATGCTTTAGGTATAGCTTTTGCAATAGCAATTATTGAAACAATTATCGGAGTTGTAATAGGAGCTTATTTAGGGTTTAATGCTGGTAAAAAAATTGATACTTATGGTTATCGTTTATTAGAAATTTTCTCCTCAATCCCATGAATTATTTTATTTATTATTTTAATTAATATTTTAGGAACAACTCCTTTATCATTAATTTTAATTATTTCACTAACAGGATGAACATCAGCTGCTGATACAACAAGAAGCTTTACAATTTCAGTTAAAGATGAAGAATATGTAACAGCATCAAAAGCAATAGGGGCTTCTAATTTTAGATTAATTTTTAGCCATATTTTACCTGCTATCGCTGGTAAACTTGCTAATTCATTTGTTTTAAGAATTACCCAAGGAATTTTAATTGTTTCAGCTGTAGCCTTTTTAGGATTTATTAACGAAGGTGTTGAATCTGCTCCAAATTTAGGATTGATAATTACTTCTTCAACAACATTATTAAATTCTAATCCTTGAGCATTAGCTTTTCCAGCTTTAATTCTTCTAACAATAGCTTTATCATTAAGATTTATAGCTTTAGGCTTCCATGATGCACTTGATGCAACTATTTCTCACAAAAAAGGAGCAGCTTAAGATGCAAGAATTAATTTTAGAAGTTAAAAATTTAAAAGTAAGTATTAAAGAAAAAAAGAAAATAATTCAAATTATTAGAGGAATAGACCTAGAATTAAAGCAAGGACAAATTGTTGGACTAGTAGGCGAATCTGGTTCTGGAAAAACTATAAGTTCAAAAGCACTAATGGGGTTAAATAGCTATGCTTATACTAGTGCTGATTCAATGAAAATAATTGATATTGAAGCTAAAGATTTTAAAAAGGATAAACAATGAAGAGAAATTAGAGGAAAAAAAATTGGTTATATTCCTCAAGATCCTTTAACATCTTTAAATCCAACTAGAACAATTGGTAAACAATTATTAGATGTTTTAGTTAAAGATTCAAGATTTAAATCAAAAAGTGAAAAAATTAATTATTTAATTAATTTATTAGAAGGTTTTGGTATTCAAAATGCATCTAATGTTTTAAAACAGTATCCCCATACATTAAGTGGAGGGATGAAACAAAGAATTGTTATAGCGATGGTTATAGCACAAAATCCAAACATAATCATTGCTGATGAGCCTACTACTGCGCTTGATCCTACTGTTCAAGCTTCTGTTTTATCCTTATTTGATGAAATTAGAAAAAAAACTAATATTTCTATTATTTTTATTAGTCATAATATTTCTGTTATCGCTAAATTTTGTGATTATATTTATGTTTTATATGCTGGAAAAGTTATTGAAAAAGGAACTAGAGAAGATATTTTTACAAATCCCAAACATCCTTATACTTGAGCCTTAATAGCTGCTATTCCAGAAAATAAAGAAGAAAAATTATTAAATATTAAAGGAACTCCTCCAGATTTAACTAATTTACCAGTTGGCGATCCTTTTGCACCGCGTAATGATTTTGTTCTTGAAATTGATTTAATTAAAGAGCCACCTTTAATTCATATTGAAAATAATCATTGAGCAGCAACATGATTATTACACCCAGATGCTCCAAAAGTTGAAATTCCTTATGAAGTTCAAAAAAGATTAAAAATTTTTAAGGAGGTATTTTTAAAAAATGAATAAAAAAGTTGTTTTAAGTGTTAAAAACTTAAAAAAATATTTCCATAATAAAAATTCAATCACTAAAGCGATTGATGATTTATCTTTCGATCTTCACGAACAAGAAATTATAGGATTAATTGGAGAATCTGGTTCAGGTAAAACAACTGTAGGTAGAACATTAATTAGATTAATTGAAGATAATAATGGACAAATTATTGTAAATGATGAAATTATTACAGGTAAAACAATTTCAAAGAAAAAAAATCGTTTTTTAAGACAAAATGTTCAAATGATTTTTCAAGATCCTCATGCATCATTAAATCCACAAAAAAATATTTATTCAATTTTAAAAGAGCCTTTAAAAGTTAATAAAATTATCGATTCAAAATTAGCAGATATATTTACTGATTGAGAAGATGTAACTAATAATTTTAAATATGAATTTATCAAAAAATATCATAAAATTAAATTAGATAATTTAAATATTATTCACACTCAAGCTAATAATTATTTTTCTGACTGAAGATTTAAATTTAGAAAAATTAATTTCGATAAAATTTATTATGAAACAAATTCATACGAAGAAGTTTTTAATTCCTTTTATCTTTATGCAACTCAAAGAAGTTTTTATGAATCAAATACAATTAATGCTTTATATAAAAACTCATCTTTATTAATGAATTTTTATTTTGAAAAGCAAAAAGCTTATCGTGAAAAGAAATTTTCATTTGATGAAAAAGATTTATTAGAAACAAAAAAAGAATTAAAATATCGTAAAGATTTATTACATAATACTTTAGAAAATTACAATAAAAATCAAGTTTTAATTGAATTAAAAAATGATTATAATGAGCTAATTAAACAAGAAAAAGAAAATAAATATAATGCAAAAAAATATTTAAAAAACTTTATAAATCAATTTAAAAATGAAGCTGATTTAAATAAATATCAAGCTGATTTACAACATGATTTTTTAAATTACACAATTTTTTATAAAAAACATTTAGTTAATAAAAAAAGTCAAAATATTTTAAAACAAAAATATTTTAATAAAAACAAAAATTATGCTTTTAAAAATTTAGAATATTTATCAATTACTGAAATTGATCAATTGATAAATTATATTTTTAAATTTAATGATGATGTTTTACAAAAATATTCTAGCAAGCTTGTTAGAATTGAAAATGATGATAATTTAATCTCTTTATCATCAAAAGATGTGAAATTAAAAATTTATGATGAATATAATAATTTAGATTTAAGTGAATTTTTTGAAAAAGCTTTAGAAAATAAAGAAAATTTAAAAAATGATAAAGAAAATTTAAAAAACAAAATTGATAATTTATCAAAAGTAATTCAAAAACCTATATTTAATGAAAAAATAAATTTACTTTATTATCAATTGGCAGAGAAAAAATATCAAAAAGCTCAATGCGTTTTTAATCAAGAACTAGATAAATATTTATTACAATTTAACTCTTGATTAAAAGAAATTAAAGAATTAATCGCTAAAAAAGAAGCATATTCATTAAAAATTAAAGAAAAACAAAAAGAATTAGATTTTCACTTTTATAAAACGTATAATTCATTTTTAAATTGATTAAAAAATAAATTAATTAGTGAAAACAAAGATAAAAATACTATTTCAATAACAATTAAACATTATCAACAAAAAATTGATGAACAAAAAGAAAACTTTGCTAGATTCAACCAAGAAATGAAAGAAATTAATTCACTATATTATAGAATTTTATACTTATTAAGAATTCACAATAATAGTAAAAAAAGTTTTAAAACTAAATACTATATTAAAAAAATCTTATATAGTGAAAGTATTTTTAACATTTTAGAAGAAGTGGGACTTTTAAGACAATTTGTCTATCGTTATCCACATGAATTCTCAGGAGGACAAAGACAAAGAATTGTTATAGCAAGAGCACTTATTAGTGAGCCAAAAATTATTATCGCTGATGAACCAATTGCTTCACTTGATATTTCAATTCAAGCACAAATTGTTAATTTATTAAAAGAAATAGTGGCTAAAAAGAAAATATCAATGATTTTTATTGCTCATGATTTATCAATGATCGAATATGTAGCTGATAAAATTTTAATTATGCACTTAGGTAAAGTTGTAGAGCAAGGGAAAACTGAAGAAATTTATTCTAACCCTTTACATCCTTATACTATTAATTTATTTAATTCTATACCAAAGATTTCTAATGCTAATATCCCATTTAAGGCATTTAATTTTGAAAACCAATATTTAATTGAACAAGCTCAAAGTAAAAGTCCAGTTATTTATCAAAAAGTAAAAAATTCAGAATCACATTATGTACTTGGGACAACTGAACAATTAAGTAATTGATTAAATGAAAAAACAGAATAGTTTTAATCTAAAGAAATTTTGAAAAAAATATATTATTAAAAAGATAACGAAATATGATTATATTTTTATAATTTTTTGATTAGTTATTTTTTTAATATTATTTTTTTTATTAACATTTTCATTTAATACATTAAAATGACATCGTTCAGCAATAATTATTTCAGGTTTGAGCATAGTAAAATTAGCATTTACTTTGGTTTTAAGAGGGGGTTTATTCGAAACCTTTGGATTAAAAAATCAAATAAATAAATTAAATAAAGAAACTAGAAATAAGCAAGTAAATAACTTAAATTTAAATGATCAATTTGAAAATTATTATCAAAATAAAAAGCAAAAAACAAACTTAAATATTTTAATTGATTTGCTTATATTTTTAATTTTATTTATAATTTCCGCTCCTTTCGAATTTTAGTTAGTTTTTTTAAGTTTTTAAATGAATAATTTTGTATAATAAGAATGTAAGCATTATTTACACCTTATTATACTTTTTTATATTTCTTATTTTGAATATTATGTAAATAATGTTTATATTTTTTTAAAAAAAAGGAGAATTTATGGAATTTAAATTTGTTAAACCAAATCATGTAATGTTGACAAAAAAAGATTTAATTCGTTTTGTTGATATTGATGGAAACTGAATTAAATCAGTTGATAAATCATTTGATCCAAAATTATCAAAAGATGAATTAATCAAAGCTTATAAAACAATGGTTTTATCAAGACAACAAGATACTTATATGACACAACTTCAAAGACAAGGAAGAATGTTAACATTTGCACCTAACTTTGGAGAAGAAGCTCTACAAGTAGCATCTGCTATGGTATTACAAAAACAAGATTGATTTGTTCCTGCATTTAGATCAAATGCAACTATGTTATACATGGGAATGCCTATGAAAAATCAATTATTATACTGAAATGGTAATGAAAGAGGTAATGTAGTTCCTGAAGGAATTAATTTATTACCAATTAATATTCCAATAGGAACACAAACTTCACATGCAGCAGGTATTGCTTATGCTTCAAAATTAAGAGGAGATAAAGCTGTTTCTGTTTCATTTATTGGTAATGGTGGGACAGCTGAAGGTGAATTTTATGAAGCTATGAACTTTGCTTCAATTTGAAAATGACCAACAGTATTTTGCGTAAACAATAACCAATGATCAATTTCAACACCTGATCACTTAGAAACAGGTTCTGAAACTATTGCTGCAAAAGCACATGCAGCAGGTATTCCAGGGATTAGAGTTGATGGAAACGACTTTTTTGCTTCATATGTAGTAATGAAAGAAGCAGTTGAATTCGCTAGAGCTGGTAATGGTCCTGTTTTAGTAGAATTTATAACTTGAAGACAAGGTCCACATACAACTTCAGATAATCCAAGAATTTATAGAACTGAAGAAGTGGAAAAAGAAAATGAAAAATGAGAACCATTCCACAGATTTGAAAAATATCTCTTTGATCACAAATACTTAACCGAAGAAGAAAAAACAAAAATGTGAGAAGAAGCTCTTGAATATGTTAAAGAACAATATAATGAATCATTAAAAGAATTAAATGTTTCAATTGAAGAAATATTTGATCATACATATGAAACACTTCCAGAAGAATTAGAAGAACAAAAGCAAGAAGCTGTTGCATACTTTAAATCAAAGGAGGCTAAATAATGTCAGATAAAAAAATTGCTTTAAATAATATCGGTGCAGTTACAAATGCTCTTGATTTAATGATGGAAAAAGACAAAACTGTTGTTCTTTGAGGAGAAGATGCAGGTTTTGAAGGGGGAGTTTTTAGATCTACTGAAGGTTTACAAAAAAAACATGGTGTAGAAAGAGTATTTGACTCTCCTATTGCTGAAGCAGGTATTATGGGGGTTGCAATTGGTGCTGCTATTAATGGACTAAAACCAGTTGTTGAAATGCAATTCCAAGGATTTGCTTATCCAGCGTTCCAACAATTAATGACACACGCTGCTAGATATAGAAATAGAACTAGATCAAGAGTTACTATTCCTTTAGTATTAAGAATGCCTATGGCTGGAGGTGTTAGAGCTTTAGAACACCACTCCGAAGCAATCGAAGCTATGTTTGCTCATGTTCCAGGATTAAAAGTGGTTATGCCTTCTACTCCTTATGATACAAAAGGATTATTAATTGCTGCTATTAACGATCCAGATCCGGTTGTTTTCTTAGAACCTAAAAAAATCTATCGTTCATTTAAGCAAGAAATTCCAGAAGGAATTTATGAAGTGCCAATTGGAAAAGCTAATATTTTAGTTCCAGGAGAATCAATTACTGTTGTAACTTATGGTGCACAAGTTCACGAATGTTTAGCTGCTCTTAAAGAATTAAAAGAAAAACGTCCAGATATTAGTGTTGAATTAATTGACTTAAGAACAATTAAACCAATTGATACAGAAACAATTGTTGAATCATTTAAGAAAACAGGAAGATTATTAGTAGTTCATGAAGCTGTTAAATCATTCTCTGTTTCATCAGAAATTATTACAAGAGTTAATGAAAAAGCATTCGATTCAGCTTTAGCTCCTTTAGCTAGATTAACTGGATATGACATTACAGTTCCATTAGCTCGTGGTGAAAATTACCATGCTATTACAGCTGATAAAGTTGTAGCAAAAATTATCGAAGTTGTTGATTGAGAATAATTTTAATAATTTTTTTAATAAAAAAATAAATAAATAATATAAAATTTTTAATGTTTTTAATTAATATTTAAAATAAACAGAAAGGGAAAAAATGACAAAACCATTGATTACACCCATTGCTAAAGCAATGGCTAAAAAACTTGGAATTGATATTAGTTTAATTACTAAGGGTTCTGGACCAAATAATAGAATAACAAAAGAAGATGTTCTAGCATTTAGTCAAAACCCTGTAAGTAATCAAGTTAGTGAATCAACACAACAAACATCATCACAAGCCACTGAAGTTTCTAGTTGTCCAAACCAATCATCTTGTTCTCAAGCAACTGTTTCAAGTTCAGCATTTGAAGCTAAAAGAGTTAAAATTGCACCAATTAGAAAAGCAATTGCTAAAGCTATGATTAATTCAAGAGATAATGTTGCTTACTTTAGTTTAGTTAATGAAATTGATGTAACAAGATTATGAAATTTAAGAAAAGAAATTTTAGAAGATGTGCAAAAATCTGCTGGGGTAAAATTAACCTTTTTACCTTTTATTGCCAAAGCAATTTTATTAGCATTAAAAGAATTTCCAATTATGGCTGCAAAATATGATGAAGCAGCTAATGAATTAGTTTATCCTTCAACTATTAATTTAGGAATTGCTGTTGATACTGAAGCTGGATTGATGGTGCCTGTTGTAAAAGATGCACACACATTATCTATGACTTCTTTAGCACTTGAAATTAATCGCCTTGCTTTAGCTGCAAGAAACAAAACAATTAAACCTGCCGAAATGCAACAAGGTTCATTTACAATTACAAACTATGGTTCAGTAGGAGCGCTTTTTGGAACTCCTGTTATTAACTATCCAGAATTAGCGATTGCTGGTGTTGGTGCAATTGTTGATAAAGCAATTGTTACTAAAACAGGTGAAATTAAACCTGGAAAAGTTATGAACATTACAATATCAGCTGATCATAGATGAATTGATGGAGCTGATGCTGGAAGATTCATTTACAGAATTAAAGAATTATTAGAAAAACCTGAAGTTTTAGGAGTATTATAATTTTATGCATAAGTTTAAATTTGCCGATATAGGTGAAGGACTACACGAAGGTGTAGTAGCTGAAATATATAAAAAAGAAGGTGATGAAGTAAAAGAAGGAGATTCACTTTTTTCAGTTGAAACTGATAAAGTAACTTCTGATATCCCTTCTCCAGCAACTGGAAAAATTGTTAAAGTATTAATGGCGGTCGGAGATACTATTCATGTTGGTCAAGAAATCTATCATATTGATGATGGAAGTGGTGATGTTGAAGAGCCAAGTTCAACACAAGTTAAAGAAGAGGCCAAAGAAGAACCAGCAGAAGAAGCAGGAGCTTCTGTTGTTGGTGAGGTTAAAGTATCTAATGAACTTTTCGATCTTTCAGCATTTGTAAGCAAGCCACAAGCAAATACTGAGAAAAAAGCGCCAAATCGTTTAGCAGCTCGTAGAGCAGCTAAAATGCAACAAACTGAACAAAGTCCAAGTGCTAGTGCTACAAAACCAGGAAAAGAAACAGGGAAAATTTATAATAAACCAGTAAGTGAAGAATTCGATGTAATTGTAGTAGGATCAGGTCCTGGTGGTTATCTAGCTGCTGAAGAAGCTGGAAAAGCAGGGCTTAAAACTTTAATTGTTGAAAAAGAATTTTGAGGTGGAGTTTGTTTAAATGTTGGATGTATTCCAACTAAAGCATTACTAAAAACTGCTGAAGTTATGCACTATGTACAAAGCGCAGAAAGCTTTGGAATAATTGGAAAAGCTGATTTTAAAATTGATTGAACTAAAATGCATGAGCGTAAAAATAAAGTTGTAAATCAACTTACAAGTGGAATTCAAGCTTTAATGCGAATGAATAAAGTTAAAACTATTTTTGGAAACGCTAAATTTGTAGGAGCTCACGAAATCGAGGTTGATTCAAAAGTTTATAGAGCTAAAAATATTATTATTGCTACAGGATCAAGTGATCGTCTTTTAAATCTCCCAGGATTTGAACAAGGTTATGCTTCTGGTAAATTAATTAGTTCAAAACAAGCAATTAATCTTAACTATAGACCTAATTCATTAACTATTGTTGGTGGAGGGGTTATTGGAGTTGAATTTGCTCAAATTTTTGCAAGTGCTGGAACTAAAGTAACAATTATTCAAAATTTACCTTCTGTTTTAGCAATGTTGGATAGTGATGTTATTAAACAAGTTTCTAACGATTTAAAAGAATTAAATGTTGAAGTTATAACTAATGCTAATACAACTAAATTTGAAAATGATATTCTTTTCTATGAAAAAGATGGTAAAGAGCACGGAATTAAATCTGATGTTACTTTAGTTTCTGTTGGAAGAGTACCTAATTCTTTAAATTTAGAAGAAGTTGGAATTAAACTAGGTTCTAGAAAAGAATTAGTTGTTGATGAATTTTGTGAATCCAACGTTGAAGGAGTATATGGAATTGGTGATGTTGTAGGGCAAGCAATGCTAGCACATGTTGCCTATCGTCATGCTATTATAGCAGTTTCCAACATTCTTAAAAAACAAGTTAAATATAATCCTAAAACTGTACCAGCTTGTATTTATACAAGTCCTGAGATTGCCACATTAGGACTTACTGAACAACAAGCAAAAGATGCTAAATTAGATTTTATTAGTGTAAAGCACCAATTTGCATTTATTGGTAAAGCACTAGCAGCTAATGAATCTAAAGGATTTGCTAAATTCATTATTGATAAAGAATATGGAGAAATTATTGGTTGCCACATTATTGGTGGAACAGCAACTGATTTAATTTCTGAAGTAGTTCTTGCTATGGAAAATGAAATTTCAATTTACGAAATAGCATCAGCAGTTCATCCTCATCCAACATTTAGTGAAGTATTATGAGAAGCTGCTAGAAGTGCTGTTCATCAATTAGAAAAACTTAAAAAATAAAATTATTTATTTATAAAAAAGCAAGTTAGTAACTTGCTTTTTTTTATATCTTTTTTAATTACTAAAAATTCTATAAAAAAAATCAATTTTTTTAATGTATTTTTACCATTGTTAATCATTTTTAAATAAATATTTAAAATTAATGTTAAATTTTTATGAGTATAAATAAAAAGATTTTGTCACATAAAAGAATTTTAAAAATCAAAATATTAATAATACTTTTTTACAACTTTTTAAGTTTTTATTATTAATTAATATTAATTATTTTTTAATATAGTAAAATTTAAAAATGAAAAGAAAATTTAAAAATAAATTAATTAATCTTTTTATTTTATTAATGGGTTTGAGTGTTACAACACTATCATTTAGCCTAAATAATACAAACTACATAAGCAATGATACAAAAAAAGATAAAAATTTATCTAAAATAATTATTAGAAAAAAAGAAATTTTAGTTGGTGAATCGAATTATATAACACCTATTAAAATTAGCAGTGAAAACACAAATACTTATGCATTTATAAGTGATGTCATTTATTTAAATAAAAATGAAAAAATTAAAATCGCTTCAGCGTGAACATCTAGTGCAGGAATTTTAAAAAATATAGAAGCAAAACCGAAAGAAGAAAAAAAAACAAAATAATTGATGATGATGAATAAATCCATCCAACTGATTTTCAAAAGAAAATGATAAAGATTTGAAAGAAGAAATTGAAAAATGAGAAGCAACTCATTTAAATGAAGAAAGATTAAATATTAAAGGAAATAAAGAAAGACAAAATAATAAATTTTTCACTGATTATGATTTAGCATTAGAAAAATGAAATGGAAGTGAGTGAAAAGTTGTTAAAAATATAACTGTAGTTAATAGCAATGTTGAAGTTATAGATTTTAATGTTAACAAATCTGGGGAATATAGAATAAGTGTTAAAAAATATGGTAATAATATAACAAATTTAATTGATGATATTTTGGCGGTAACTTATGTTAAAAATTAAAAAATTTTTTAAAGCTTTATGTTTAATTTTAACCTTAATACCATTATTTTCATTTATTTCATGTAGTCATCAAAAAATAGATGAAAATAAAAAATATCGTAAATTCAAAAGTGGAGAACTTTTACATTTTAATGAATTAAAAGAAGATAAAAAATGATATTATAAAAACATTGAAAGATATGAAAAAGTAAAAGAAAACTTAGATTCTTTATTTGAAAAATATTATAAAAAAGAACAAATAGATTTATTTATTTGAGATAGCGCTGAACTTTATAAAAATCAAATTCTGGATAATAAAAATTTAAAATTCAAACAAGAATTTTTAGATAAAATTCAAGAAAATAAATTTTTCACCGTTGAAAATAAAAATGAATTTTTAAAATATTTTGATAAAAATTTTTATTTCAAAGAAAATTTCAAAAATTTAGATATTAATAAATTTTTTCAAAAATTTAATATTTTGGTTTTTTATGATAAATGAGGAAAAAAATATAATTATAGATTACTAAAAAATCGATTTTATAGAACGATAAATGAAAAAAATAATGAAATTAATGTTAAATTATTTCATTTTAGTTTCATTTCAGGGATTGAACCAGCTCAAGTACCAACATCAGATATAATATTTTTTGCATACGATAAAAAATATAAAATCAATGTTGATGCAAGTAATCTAAGTAATTTAACTCTTGAACAAAAAATTGAATTTTTAGAAAAAATTGAAAAAGACTATGGGAATTAATAAAATTTAATTTTAATAATTATTAAAAATTCTTTTATATAATTATTAAAGAACATTATTAAAAATTTAAAGCATTATTAATATTTTTTATTACTAGTTTTATTTTGTTAAAACCTTTCATAAAAATAAAAATACCAAAATTAAATTTTTAAAAACAAGATAATAGCTTTGAATATTATCTTGTTTTTAAAATAAATTTTTTAAATGTAGTAATTTTTCCATTTTTTAATAATTTAATTCTGAAATTAAAAATAAAATATTGTGTTTTAATAGTTTTTATCTGAAACATTTTACTAATTAATAAATTTATAAGTATTAAAGTATATTGTTTAAAACACTATTTAAATAAAGTAAATAATTTATATACCTCACAATTTTGAATTTTATAAAAAATAAACAAAAACAAGATAGAATTTTATTTAACTATCTTGCTTTTATTACTATTTTTTTCTAAGAATTAGTTTTTTTAGTACTTGGTTTTTTGGAAGAAGAATTTTTACCTTTTATCACAATTTTTTTTAATTTTTCGTCAGTTATTTCAGCTAAAATATCAATTTCTTGATCATTGGCGACTTCTGCGTCTTTTAATTTTTTAAATGATTTAATTTCCCATGTAGCATCATCATCTTCAATAATTGAAGCTTCAAAATCAAATCTTAATATTTTATTTTTATTTTTATTTTCATAAAAACTTGCTTGTTTAGTGTGTGAATCATTTCCTTTAGATATAATTAATTCATATTTAACTTTTGCTTCTTTGCTATATTTTTCATTTAATCCATTAACAAAAATTGGTAAATTATTTTTTTTAAAGTTATTTTTATTAAAGGTACCAACATTGAAGTTTTTTAAAACTTTATTAGCATTTTTGTTAGCGCCAAAAGGAATAGATAATTCTTTTTCTTCAGTTGTTAAATTAATTTGATCAATTAATTCAATTTCATTATTTTCTTCTTTTATTGAACTAATAATATAAACTTTTTCTTCAAGAGCATTTTCATCTTTAAAATCAAATGTTAATCCATAACCAATAGTGTCGCTAATTTTTTTATAATCTGATATAGATGTTTTAGTTTTAGTCTCATCGTTTTTTTCTTTTAAAACAATTGTATAATTTTTCCTCAACTTAAATTTATTTCAAGTATTATTAAAAAAAAGTGTAGATTTATCTTTAGTAGATTTTCTAGAAAATCTAATAATTCTATCAAATTTGCTTATATCGATTGTTTTACTTTGGTCTTTATTATCATCATCTTTATTATCATTATCTTTACTATCATCATTATTTTTCGAACAAGCTACAACTGTTGTCGCTAAAGCGACAGAACTTAATGCTAATATTGGGAATAATAATTTATTTTTTTTCATTTTACCTCTTTAATTTTTTTTCTACATAATATGTTTTTTTTTTTTTTTTGTAAGAAAAAAATTAAAATGATTAAATTTGATTAAAAAATTAATTATTTACCAATTATTTCTATTAATTATTTTTTATAAATTAAAAAATAAAATATAATTAATAATTGTAATTTATTAAAAAAGATAATGTATTTTATATCTATATTTTAAAATTTTATTATTCAAATTTTTAAAAAACACCATAAATTACGGTGTTTTTTAAAAATAATCATTAAATTCAAAAGTTAGCGCTCCTACAGGGCTTGGATCTGGATCTATTTTTTCAGTTATTTCAATAAAGTTATTAAAATATGAACTGATTTTAGTTTTTAAAATATTTAATTTTTCAACATTACTTGTTAGTGTTAATGTATTAATAAAATTAAAAAAATTATAAATACTATCAAGAGCTCTTGCTGAATAACTAGAAGTTGTTGATCCATTTTCAGGTTCCATAAATAAATGATTTTTTAAATTTTTGTACAATGTTTTAAAATTATCATTTTCTAATATATTAGAAAAGTCTATAACTTCATTTTCAATATCTTTAACTCAACCTTTGATTTTTGGATTTTCTTTAGAATTACCTAATATTCAATAGATTAATTGTATTTCGATTTTTTCAACCCCTCCATGAACTCCACCAGTTGATTTATATTTACTTAAAAAAGTTAAAAAATCAACAAAATATTTAAATTTATTTAAATTTTCTCCTATAAAACCATTAACAGCTTGAATATATTGATCAATTTCGCTTTGGGGAGCATTAATTCTATCTTTTAATCTATGTTTAATTTCTATATTAATAATCCTTTTAAATCTGAAAAATTTTTTATATTTAAATTAATTTTTTTAAAATTAGCATTATCGTTATTTTTATTTGGATTCCCATTACCATTATTATCATTATTATTTGTTTTTTGATTACAAGAATAAAAAATAAAACTTGATGCAAGTGTGACATTTAATAAATGTAATATTTTTATTTTTTTCATTTTTTCCTCTTTTAATTTATATAAATTATCTTACTAATAAAAAATAATTATATTAAAAAAATATAAAATAAAAGTACAAACTTTGTATTTGTACTTATTTTTTTAAAAATTATTTTTGATTTGTTTCAGTTGGTAATTCAACAATTTGTTTTTTCTTAATTTCATCTAATTTATATTCACTAATTAATTTACCAAATAATTTAGCTTTATTTGTTTCTTTTTGATCAGAAGACATATCATTAATGAATTTTATTATTTCTTCAATTAATAATCCACCTTCATAAACTTCTTTTACATTATTTACATCAGCTTTTTGAAGATCTAACATTTTATAATTATCACCACCAACAAATACAAAATCATTAGATACTAAGTAATAATATTTTTCTTTATCAATTGCTTTATCATTTATTTTTATACTTGCTTCATCTAATGTATATTTAAATGGTAACCCGCTATTTGCATTTGGCTCAGTTACTTTTGTAACTGTCATTTTATATGAAACATTAGATGATCATTGAGCGAATGCCCCTTCAGTTCCTTTAGAAGCTGAATTTTCAAATGCTTTAATTATTACAGAACCTTTAACTTTAGCAGCTTTAATTCTATTTCCATATGGGCTTATAGCTAATAAATCTGCTTTAGTTACTTTTCCTTTTGATAAGTTAGCTCTTAGTCCTCCAGCATTAGATAAAACTATTGTGTTATCTAATGAAGGCGCCATATCTTTAAAATTTTCACTCATTTTATTTGATTCATAAACTTTATTAAAGGCATAACCTAAAGCATCAGAAGCTAACACCCCTAATTCAGTTGCCATAACTCTACCTGTATTAAATTCTATTTCACTTCCAGGAATTTTGGTTTTACCAATATGCGCAAAATCTTTTTCTAAATTTTGGATAACAACAACATCATTTTCTTTATCAAATTTATCTTTTAGTTTTTTAATTAATAAATCTACATATTTATTTTGGCTATGAACTACTTGATTAATATCTCTTAAAGATTGATGAATTTTTACAATTTTTTTCTCTTGATTATCTCATACTAATGATATATCACCTAAAAATTTAGTATATGATTCAGTTTGAGTTAAATTTTTCTTTTCTTGTAATTTTAAATCATCTCCTATCCCTAAAGGAACGTAAGTGTGAGAGTGACCATCAAGAATTAAAGCAAGTTTTTTAACTCCAAGTAATGCTTCGGAAGATCATTCAGCTTTATTTCTTTGTGTTCCTAAATGAACGCTTGCAATGTAGAAAGTAACATCTTTTTCTTTTTCTTCTAATTCTTTAATTGCATTTTCAACTGATTCTTTAGGATCTTTAAATTCAACATTTTTTGAATGATCTGGGTGTGAAGTATAAACAGTATCTGGAGTTGTAATTCCAATAATAGCAACTCTAAGTCCATTTTCTAATGTTTTTATTTTATAAGGTTTAAATACTCTTTTACCGTTTTTATCTGCTCCAGCATTTTCATTATAATAAATATTAGCTGAAATAAATGGAGTTCCACCTTCATTTTCTAATGAATTATCAAATTCTTTTTTACTATTTGCACCATTTAATTTTAAAATTTGAGGTAAATCAAAATCAAATTCATGATTTCCAACAGCAACAGAATCATAATAAATTGCTTTTGCAACTTTAGAAATAGTTTCACCTTTATCTGAATCATTTAAAGGTAGACCTTGAATTAAATCACCGCTAGATAATAGTAAATCAAACTCTTTATTTGATAAAAAGTTATTAATACCTTCCATTCCGCTATATTTATTAAATCTCCCAAAATCTGTTAATAATCTACCATGTTCATCATTAGTATGAAAAAGTCTTATAGTTTTATATCTATTATTTTCTTCTACAACTCTTAATTGAGATAATAAATTATTCAATCTTTTTTCATAAGGTTTAACAATATAATTTAGTTTTCTTAATTCTTCTAAAAGATTTGTTTCTATAGTATTATATTTTGTTTCAAATTCTTTGATTTTTTGATCAGCTTCTGTATTTTTAGATTTAGCCTTTTTAGTTTTCTCTTGCGTATCCACAAGTTTTTTTAATTCATCTTGATATTTTTCTAATTCTTCAAGATTTTTATCAAATTCTTTTCCAAATGTTTCAATACTTTCGTTGTATTTTTTCAAAATATCAAAATATTCATTTCTTAATGTTTCAGCTTTATCATTAAATAATTTTTCAGATAATTCATTATAAGAAAATACTTTATTTGAAGAACAAGCGACTACGGTTAATGCAGAAGCGGTAACTGCAGAACCTAAAAGTAAAAAAGAAAGTTTTTTTAATTTTTTCATTTATTCAGTACATCCTTTCACTAATAAAATAATTATTAAGTTTATTTTCGTTATTTTAATTTAACAATTAAAAAAATATTCTTTTTTCTTGTAAAAAAAAAAAAAAAAACATTTTTTGCATATTAAAAATAATAAAATATTTTTTTTACTTTCTTAAAAATAATTTTATGCTAAAATTAGAAAAAAATTAGCGAGTTTTAAGAGAGTAAAATATAGCAAAATATAAAAAACTTTTCTACTTATACAAAGATTAATTTTCATTTTTTTTAAATTAAAAATTTTAGTTTAATAAAATAAAAAAACTTTTTAATATTAAAATTTAAACTTTTTATTTAAAATTTTTTTAGTAAATAAAAAGGAGAAAAAAATATGAAACTAAAATTTAGTTTAATGGAATATGGAATTATTGATAAAAATTCAAATTCTGAATTTGCTCTTCAAAATATTTCAAAAATAGCTAAAATAGCCGAAAAATACAATTTTGAAAGTATTTGATTTTCCGAACATCATAGTGTTAATGCTTTTGCGCTTAGTAATCCAGCATTTGCTATGTTGGAAGTAGCTAATAAAACAAAAAAAATTAAAATAGGTAGTGCAGGATTTTTACTTTGTCATCATTCATCATATAAAATCGCGGAAGATATTTTTACTTTAAATTCATTACATGAAAATAGATTTAAATTTGCTATGGGTTCAAATCCAGGAACTGAAAAGGTTCAAAAATCAATGAATACAATCGTAGATTATCATAATAAATTTAAGCAATTATTGCTGTATGTTAGAGATAAAGAAAATAAATTTATAAATGAAGTTAAAACTATCCCATTTTCTAACAAAAGCCCTGATATGTATATGCTTGTAAGTTCTGTAGAAGGAGCGATTTTTGCAGCAGAAAATAAACTAAAAATTATATATGGATTTTTTCTAAATCATAATTGAGAAATTTTTGAAAATGCATTAAAAAAATATAATGAAATTTGAAAAGCAAAATATAACGAAAAAGCAAATATATTATTCGCTATAAATATAATTATTAAAAAAAGTGAAAATCAAGCAAAAAACTTAGCTAATGTATTTAGTCATTTTATTTTAGGGAAAAATGAATTTAATGAATTTTTACATTTTCCAACTTTAAACGAAATTAAAAATTATCACTATGAAAATGATGAAGAAAAAACAAGAGTTATTGATAATTTAAATAAAACTATTTACGGAACAGAAACACAAGTAAAAGAAAAAATATTGAAAATTGCTCAAAAATATAATATCAATCATTTTGTAGCTTGTCAACTTATTTCTGGTTATAATGAAAGAGTAAAAAATTTAAAATCAATAAATAAAGTTTTTGAACTATAAATTTAATAAATGAAATTATTAAAAAAATGAAATAGAGAAAATAAATCTATTTCATTTTTTTAATATTATTTTTCAGGTTCTTCTTTAACTGGAATTACAGCTATTGATTTAATTTTATCACCATTTTTTAAAGTTATCATTTTAACACCTTTAGTGTTTCTAGAGCTTTCTGAAATTTGTGATAAGTTAAGTCTTAAAGCAATTCCTTTTTTAGTTAAAATTAAAATATCTTCATCTCCATTAACAGCTGCAAAGTAAACAAGTTCGCCAGCTTTTTTGCCATTAATAGTAATAACACCTTTAGCATTTCTTGAAGTTTTTCTATAATCTTCAATTGAAGTAAGTTTACCAAATCCTAATGAACCCAGTGCTAAAATATATTTACCTTCTGAAGAAGAATTAGCTCCAATTACTTGTTCATTATCACTAATTTTTATTGTTTTAACTCCAGCTGAGTTTCTTGAAAGATTTCTTAGTGAATTATTTTCAAATCTTACAACTCTATTATTGGAAGCCGCTATTAAAATTTCATCATTTTCATTAGCGACAAAAACTTTAATTAATTCATCATCTTCTATTAATTTAAGAGCAATTTTTCCTTTCGAATTAATTGAAGCGTAATGTTCTAATAATGTTTTTTTAATAATTCCTTTTTTAGTTACAGTAATTAGTGATTGATTCGCGTTATATTCATTAATCGAAAACATTGAAACAACTTTTTCATCTTTTTCAATATTAATTAAATTAATAAAAGGAATACCTTTTGATTGTTTAGATTGTTCAGGGATTTTATATGTTCTTATTTTATAAACTTTAGCTTTGGAACTAAATATTAATAAATCAGTATGAGTATTAGTTATTAATAATGAATGAAGGTTATCATCTTGATATGTAGTTGCAGTATTTGAACCAACTCCACCACGATTTTGAATTCTATATTCTTCCAAATTAATTCTTTTTACATAGCCATTATTAGTTAAAGTTAAAACTACTTGTTCTGAAGGGATTAAATCTTCATCTTGGATTTCACCCATTTCATAATCGTTAATTTCAGTTCTTCTTTCATCACCAAAATTAGTTTTTATTTCTTCTAATTCTTCAATAATTAAATTAATTAATTTTTCTTTAGATTCTAATATTTCAGTAAGCTCTTTGATTTTTGTATATAGCTCTTGCATTTCGCTAATTAATTTTTCAATAGCAAGATTTGTAAGTCTGCTTAATCTCATATCGATAATAGCTTTTGTTTGAATTTGACTTAAATTAAATTTTTGAGCTAATCTTTCTTGTGCTTGAGCATCAGAATGTGAACTTCTAATAATTCTAATAACTTCATCAATATTTTCGATTGCAATTTTAAGTCCTTCTAAGACATGAATTCTTTCTTGTGCTTTATTTAAATCAAATTGTAATCTTCTAGTAAATACATCGATTTGGTGTTCTAAATATACTTCTAAAATTTGTTTTAAATTTAATAATTTAGGAACATTTTTAACAAGAGCAATCATATTTAATGAATAACTTATTTGTAAAGAAGTTAATTTGTATAAATTATTTAAAACAACTTCAGGAATAAAGCCTTTTTTAATTTCAATTATAACCCTTATTCCTTCTCTTGATGTTTCATCTCTTATGTCGCTTATTCCTTCAAGTTTCTTTTCTTTAATTAATTGCGCGATTTTTTCAATTAAAATTGGCTTTTTAACTTCATAAGGAATTTCATAAACAATAATTTTGCTTTTTCCACTTTTTAATTGTTCAATTCTAGTTTTAGCTCTTAAATAAAAACTTCCTTTTCCTGTTTCATAAGCTTTAATAATTCCGCTTTTTCCTAAAATTGTTGCTCCTGTAGGGAAATCTGGCCCTTTAATGTGTTTCATTAACTCATGCGTAGTTATTTCGCTATTTTTAGCTAAAGCAATAACAGCGTTAATAACTTCACTTAAATTATGTGGCGCTATAGTAGTAGCCATACCAACAGCTATCCCTGAAACTCCTGAAACTAATAAATTAGGAAATTTAGCTGGTAAAATGGTAGGCTCAATTTCAGAAGCATCATAATTTTCAACAAAATCAACAGTATTTTTCTTAATACCTTCAATCATTAACATTGCTATTTTAGACATTCTAGCTTCTGTATAACGCATTGCAGCGGCTTCATCACCATCGATAGAACCAAAATTACCATGACCATCAATCAAAGGATATCTTAATGAAAAATCTTGCGCCATTCTAACCATAGCATCATAAACTGAAGCATCACCATGTGGATGATATTTACCTAAAACATCTCCAACAATTCTGGCTGATTTTTTATGAGCTACTGAGCTTGTTATCCCTAATTCGCTCATTCCATATAAAATTCTTCTGTGAACAGGTTTAAGTCCATCTCTAGCATCAGGAAGTGCTCTTGAGACAATAACTGACATTGCATATTCTAAAAATGAATTTCTCATTTCATTAGAAATATCTTTTGGAATTATTCCTTGAGTCTCGTTTTCTAATATTTGTGATCTTACTTTATATTCTTCTTTTTCTTGTGGAGCTTCTTCTTCAGCTTCTTGTTCAATTTCATCTTTATTTTTTGAACTAAAAACAGTTTTTATTTCATCTTCATCATTATAAAAAAGCTCATCTTCTTTTATTTCATTTTCTTTTTTTTCAACTTTATCATCATCAAAAATCATAAAAACCTCAATCTAAACTATATAATAAATTACATAGTAAAATATAATATTAAAAATTATACTAAAAAACTACAAAAATTCTTTGATAAATGGCTATTTTCGGTAAAAAAAATTGTAAAAAATAAATTTTTCTTGTTTTTTTAAAAAAATAATTTTTTATTTTAGAAAAAACAAGAAATTTAAGAAAATTAAAAAATAATGTTAAAATTAATAATATGAAAAAATTAGATAAAATAACGCCAATTAATGAAAATTTTGCTAAATGGTATGTTGATGTAATTAAAAATGGTGAACTAATTGAATATGGCCCAGTTAAAGGAACAATAATTTATAAACCCTCTGCTTATGAAATTTGAGAAAATATTCAAACTATTTTAAATGGACAATTCAAAAAAAAGGGGATTCAAAATGTTTATTTACCAACTTTAATTCCTGATTTTTTTATTCAAATTGAAAAAGATCACATTAAAGGTTTTGCTCCTGAACTTGTTACTGTAACCCAAGTAGGTGAAAAAAAATTACAAAATAAATTATATATAAGACCTACTAGCGAAGTTTTATTTGCTGATTTATTTAAAAGAAGTATAAATTCTTATAAGGATTTACCAATTTTATATAATCAATGAACTTCTGTAATGAGATGAGAAAAAACAACAAATCCTTTTTTAAGAAATACAGAATTTTTATGACATGAAGGGCATACTATTCATGATAATGCGCTTGAAGCTAGAAAATTCGCTAATAACATGATTTGAATTTATCAAAAGTTTTTTAAAAAATATTTAGCTATTCCAACAATATTAGGTAAAAAAACTAATAAGGAAAAATTTGCTGGTGCTTTTTCAACTTATACATTAGAAGCTATGATGAAAGATGGTAAAGCTTTACAATCAGCAACTTCTCATTATTTAGGTCAAAACTTTTCCAAAAGTTTTAAAATAAGTTTTAAAAATAATGAAAATAAAGATGAATATGCATATCAAACATCTTTTGGTTTATCAACTAGAGTTATAGGGGCTTTAATTATGACACACGGAGATGATTATGGTATTATTATTCCGCCTAAAATAGCCCCAGTTCAAATTGATATTTTAGAATTTTTCAGTGATAAATCACCTAAAATTAAAAAAGCAAGTTCGGAAATTTATAAAAAATTATCTAAAAATTTTAGAGTAAGAATAGATAAAAGTGATAACCAACCTGGTTTTAAATCAGCGCGTTCTGAAATAAGAGGAGTTCCTTTAAGAATTGACATAGGACCTAAAGATATTGAAAACAATGAAGTTACATTAGTAAGACGTGATACACACGAAAAAATTAAAGTTAATATCAATGAAGTTAAAAAAATGGTAATTTATCTTTTGGATGTTATTCAAAATGATTTATATTTAAATGCTAAAAAAAGATTAGAACAAAACATAGTAAAAGTTGATAACTATGAGGAATTTAAAGAAAAAATAAAAGAAAATCGTTTTGTATTAGCCCCATTTAATGGTGATGAAGCAGAAGAAATAAGAATTCAAGAAGAAACAGGGGCTACTAGCAGATGTGTTACATCTAAATTTTCTGATAAAGCTGAAGAAGGTATTTGTATTATTACTAAAAAACCAACTAAAAGATTTGTTATTTTTGCAAAATCATATTAAAATTCAAAATGTTTAAAACATTAGAGTTTAAATGTAATATAAATCAAATATCAAAAATTGTTGATCAAATAATGGAAATAGATTGACAATTTTTATTATTATCAGGTGAACTTGGCGCTGGTAAAACAACGTTAGTTAAAAAAATAGCAGAAAGATTAAATATTAATGAAACTGTTAATTCACCAACTTTTAATTTAATGAAAATTTATAGTAATTTAGTTCATATTGATGCTTATAAGTTAAAAGGAACACTTGAAGAATTTGAAGATTATTTTGATAATAAAAAAGTTATCGTAGAATGAGCGGAAAATATTTCATTTAATAATTATGCTAAAAAATTAAAAATAGAAATATTTTTTAGCGATAATTTTGATGAAAGAATTTATAAAATAACAAATTTAAATTAATTTATGAATATTTTTTTCGATAGCTGTAATGAAGATTTAATAATTGCATTATTTGATGAGGAATTTAAATTAATAGACTTTATTATCAAAAAAAATCTTAAACAAAAAGCGGAAATTTTAGCTGATTTATTTTTAGAATTATTAAATTCAAATAAATTAAAAGCATTTAACATCAAAAATTTTTATCTAAATTTAGGCCCGGGTAGTTTTACAGGTGTGAGAATTGGACTAGTTTTTATCAGAACTATTGTTCAAATAACAAATGCTAAAATTTATTCCACCAACACATTTAATTTATTATCTTTTGATAATCAAGAAAAAAAAGAATATTTAATTGATGCAAAAGGTAACACAAGCTACCAAGCATTTGCTAAAAATGGTAAACTTCATTCAGAAATTAAAATAATAAATAAAAAAACTGAAAATAATTTTAATTTTCAAAATTTATTAAATAATTTTCAAAATTTAGTTGAAAATAATGTTTTTAAATTGGAAAAAAACGTTTTAAATATTAAACCTTTGTATATTAAAAAAACAAATATTGGACAACAGTTAAAATAAAAAAAACTAAATAATTAAATTAGTTATTTAGTTTTTTTTATTTTAATTTATAAATTATTTGAGCTGCTTTAGCTATCATAGCTCCATTATCTGTACAATATTCAAAATTAGGAACTAAAGCATTAGTATGAAGAGATAGAAATTTTTTTCTTAAATATTTATTAGCAGAAACACCGCCAGAGAGTGTTATCGATTTTACATTATATTTTAAAAGAGCTTTTTTAAAAATATTAAGTAAATAATTAACAATTGTTTTCTGAAAACTAAAAACAATATCGTTAATAGGTAATTCTATTTTTTTATTTTGATAATTGTTAATTAAATTAATAACTTGTGTTTTAATACCGCTAAAACTAAAATCAAATTCATTAATAATTTTAGGAGTTGTCAATTTAATGTTACTTTCAAATTTATCATCTAGTGAATGATAAATTTGATCAATTATTGGTCCGCCAGGAAATCCTAAATTTAATTTTCTAGCTAATTTATCATAAACTTCACCAATGGCATCATCTTGAGTTTCACCTATTATTTCAATATTTTGACTATTTTTCGCCAATATTATTTGTGAATGTCCTCCAGAGACAAGTAAACCTAATGCAGGATAAATTATTTCATTATCTATAGCAACGGAAAAAAAATGTCCCATAAGGTGATTTATAGGTAATAAAGGTTTTTCCAAAGTTATAGCAATAGCTTTAGCAAATAAATAACCAATTTGCAATGCTCCTATTAATCCAGGTTTATTAGTATAAGCAATATAATCAATTTCAGATAGTTCAATATATGCTTTTATTTGTTCAAAAATAAAAGCAATATTATGAACATGTTCACGAGAAGCGATTTCAGGAACTGTTCCCCCATATTTTTTATGAATTTCAATTTGACTTAAAATTATATTTTTTATAATTTTATTATCTTTTAATATAGCTATAGATGTATCATCGTGGCTCGATTCAATTCCTAAAATTACCATATTCTCCTTTGAAAATAAATTTTTAATAAATTATAACAAAAATAAAATTTTAATTTATTTCTAGTGATTTTCTTTTTTATTGTTATTTATTTTAAAAATTCTTCATTTTCTTCATTAATTTTAAATAAAAATTCCATTGATTCCAAAGTTTTAAGCTGGTTATTTTTAAATTCAATTTCATATTTTTTTTCATAAGGGAAGAAAAAAATATAATCATTATCTATATCTGCACGTATTGGAGTAAAACGATTAACATCTATTAGATTAAAACGTCAGATTTCTATTTTATTATTTGTCATTTTAGGATAAATGTGATTAATATGATTAAAAAAAGTATTCGCTTCAGATAAATGAAATGCAATTAAATTATGTGTTTTAAAAAAATTAATTAAATAATCATTTAATTTATAATTAGGAAAATATTTTTTATATTCTTTATAATTCTTAATAATTATTTGTTTTTGGTCAATAATATCTTCAACTGTTTCATGAGAAATGAATTCTTGCTTTTTGTTGATTAGCTCGTTTTTTATTTCATTAGTTAATAAATAATATTTAGGCCCGTATAATTTTTCATTAGTTATATCTCATATTTCATAATGTTTAGAAATTATTTTTCGTGCTTTACGATTTAATTCTTTAATTTGTTTTTCATTTAAAAAAAAGTTTTTATTATTTTCTTTTTTATATTTTTCTAAAAGTTCATTTAAATTGCGATCACTTGGATACAAAATTTTATTTTCAGAAGGAAAATTTGATATTTTTTTTACTATATAAGAACAACTAGTTAAAGATCAAAGTGCGCCTAAACTTAAAATAGCTCCAGCATAGCAAAACATTTTTTTAAGTTTAATTTTTAACATAAGTAACTCCTAGATTCTATTTGTTTTTATTACCAAAATTTAAATTTAAATATTATATATTATTTAATTTTGTTGTTCATTTTCTTCATTAATTTTATACAAATATTCTATTGATTCTAAAGTTTTAAGTTCATTATTTTTAAAATCAATTTCATATTTTTTTTCATAAGGAAAAAAATAAATATAATCTTGACCTATATTAGCGGTTATGGGAGTGTGAAGATTAATATCCTTTAAGTTAAAACGAAAAATTTCGATTTTATCACCTGTTTTTTTTGGATAAATATGATTAATACTATTAAATAAAACATCAGCTCTTAATAAATAAAACGCAATTACGTTATGTGTTTTAAAAAATTCAGTTAAATTATTATTAAATTTATAATTTGGAAAATATTTTTTATATTCTTTTTCATTTTTTATAATTATTTGTTTTTTTTCAATTATAGTTTCAACATCTTTTAAAGAAATAAAAATTTTATTTTGTTTATTTATTAGTTCTATTCTTTTTTCATTTCCATTTTCTATATATAAAGGTCCATAAAAACCTTTGTTAGTTATATTTCATTTATTATAATGTTTTGAAATTATTTTTTCAGCTTCATCATTTAATTTATCAATTTGTTTTTCATTTAAAAAAAAGTTTTTATTATTTTCTTTTTTATATTTTTTCAATAAATCTCTAATATTTTGAGTACTTTCATCTGTATTATTATCTTTAATTCCGATTAAATATGAACAACTAGTTAAAGTTCAAAAGTTTCCTAAGCTTAAAACCGCTCCAATATAGCAAAATAATTTTTTAAGTTTAATTTTTAACATATGTCACCGCTAAAACATCATTTATTGAATTTTCAAAAATGTTTGAATATTTTTTAACTCTTATTCTATATTTTCCAGATTCATTAATATCATAATCTATCACTTCAATATTACTATTTACAACTGTTACTGATTTAACTGTTTCTCATAAATAGCCATTTCATTTTTCTAAATATAAATCAAAATCTATAAAAAATTTATTATTTTGTCTTTTTTCAGCTTCATCTTTTTTTAATCATTCTTCATTATTGTGTTCAAGATTTCATTTTATTTCTCCAGGAATTTTTCCTATTGTTTTAGGAAGAAGTCCAATTGGATTTAAAAAATCTCATCAATTATAACTAAGAATAGGTCTATTTTCTTTGTTTTTTAAAATTCCACCATTATTCATTCAAGCAGAAGCAATTTTTATATTTTCACCTCTAGTTAAATATAAATTATTACTTTCGAAAACATATTCACCTTGTTTTTCTCTTCCTGCACTAATAATTTTTAAATTATCTGCAGCAATTTTCATTTTTTTATAATCAATCAAACCCGAACCATAAACTGAGTTTAATCCATTAGGTTTATAATTGCTATCATCTTTTTTTGTTTTAGCAGAGGCAGCTAATATAGCTTTAATAGCAGAAACTCTGGATTCTTTTACATTTATTCATGGTTTTTCTTTTAATAATGCGTTTATAGC